>CANQTI010000078.1 GCA_947626725.1 uncultured Eisenbergiella sp. | reverse complement strand
TCATGAATTGTTTGTGCCGTAAGGCAGGAACGACGTAAGGAGGGCATGCCGCACGGCATGTTTGGAAGATTGAAAAAGCCGGAAGGCTGATGTTTCGATCCGGCCTATGTGCCGACCGCGGCAGGGAGGAAAAGATGCAGGAGTACAAATTGTTCGATGCGGAATACCGTTTCGCGGATATCGTATGGGAGCTGGAGCCGGTGAACTCCACGGCGCTGGCAAAGGAGTGTGAAAAGCGGCTGGGGTGGAAAAAGGCCACGACCTACACCGTGCTGCGCAAGCTCTGCCAGCGCGGCATTTTGCAGAATGAAAACGCGGTCGTGACCGCGCGGGTGAAGAAGGATGCGGTCAGACAGTATGAGTCGCAGAGTCTCTTGGAGAAATCCTTTGACAATTCCCTCCCGGCGTTTCTCGCCGCCTTCCTGAAGGATAAGAAGCTCACCAGGCAGGAGGCGGAGGAGATACGGGAGATGATCGATCGGGCCAGTGAGTGAGGTGACGGATATGGGAGAATTTCTGAGCGTATTTCTCGATACCAGGATAGAGACCGGGCTTCAGGCGGGCGCGGCCGTGCTGTTGGTGGCGTTCTGCAGCAGGGTCCTGTTGAGAAACCGGCGGAAACGGTTCTGCTGTGCGCTGTGGATGCTGGTGTTTATCCGCTTTCTCTGCCCGCTGACGCTTCCGGCCCCGGCCGGGATGCTGGCGGACCGGGCGGCATCCGCAGCGGCCTGGCAGCAGGCGCTGACGGAGAAGCTGTGGGGACAGGCGGATCGGGCGGCGGAAACGGAGTATCTGCCGGAAGGACAACAGGTGGTTTCGGCGGGAGAAGCGCCGCGGCAGCAGGACGGGATGGTGGGTCTGTCGGGAGAGATATCCGGTCGGCCCGGAGAGGTGTTCGGCCAGTCGGGAGGAACGTCCGGTCAGTCAGATAGACAGTCGGCCCAGGCAGGCGAGTCGTCGGACCTGACAGGAGAAGCCATGAATCCGCCGAGAAGGCAGTCGGTTCAGCCGGGAGAGATATCCGGTCAGTCGGGCAGAGCGTTTGACCAGTCGGATAGGCAGTCGTCTCAGGCGGGTGAGGCATCCGGCCTGACAGGAGAAACCATGAACCAGTCAAGGGCCCAGTTGGCCCAGCCGGAAGAAGCGACCGGCCAGCCGGGCGGGGCAGACCCGCCAGAAGCGCGGAAACCGTCAGGCACGGGATCGGCCGTCGGCGTGGAAGGGCCGTTGGAATATGCGGACAGAGCGGCGTTCGGCGCGATCCCGCCCCGGAAGCTGACCGCAGGGATCGTCTGGCTGTCGGGGATCATCGGCTTGTCCGCCGTCAGCCTGTTCCGATACCGGAGGATCCGGAAGCGTCTGTGCACGGCGGTGCGGGTCCCGGCCGGTGCATACGCGGCCCAGCCGGGCCGGAGCTTTGGCGTTCCTTCCGTGACGGATCGCGGTTTCGCCGGAGTGCGGGAGATCCGGGAGAGCGACAGGATCGCCGGGCCGTTTGTGCTGGGTGTTTTCAGGCCGGTCATTTACCTCCCGGCAGGGCTTGCGGAGGAGGAGAGAGCCTGTGTGCTGGCGCATGAAGCCGCGCATATCCGCCGGAAGGATCATCTGGTGAAGCCGGTCTGTTTCCTGGCCGTGGTGCTCAACTGGATGAATCCCCTGGCGTGGGCCGCATTCCGGCTTATGGGACAGGATATGGAGACGGCGTGCGATGAACTGGCGCTGGAAGGAGCGGGAAAGGATGTCTGCATCAGGTATTCCAAAACCCTGCTCCGGACCGCCGCGCGTCAGAGCAGACTTCCGGTTCCCCTCTTTTTCGGAGAAGGGAACACGAAGCGGCGGGTGAAAAACGTGCTGCAGATTGGAAGAAAGAAGCCCGTGGGGCCGCTGCTTGCGGCCGCTTTGGCGGCAGCAGTGGCCGTCGGGATCTTCATCGGCGTCTCGCCGCGGCAGGAAGGGCCGGAGGAAGCCGGACCGTTATCGGGCCGGGCGGAGGAGACCGCCGCATCGGGTGAAGATGCCGAAAGCGCAGGGCAGTCCGCGCAGTCCGCTTCGCCGGAGGGAACGGAGGCGGAATCTGATGCGGAGAGGTCGGGGGCGGAATCTCCTGCGGGGCCGTCAGAGGCGGGATTTCATGCAGAGATGCCGGGAACGGGCTTTTACACGGACGGACTGGAGATCGCGTCTTATGCGGCGGCGCCGGGAGAGCAAAAGGACATGATCCTGAACGGCGTGAACGTGACACAGCAGTACCGGGATGCCGAAGAGAACTTTGAGGCGCTGCAGGTGCGGCTCGTACAGATCCGGACGGAACAGGAGGAGATACAGCGCCGCGTGGAGCGTCTGGGAGAAGCGGCGGAGGAAGCGACAGAGGAAGAACGGCAGGAAAAGATCCGGGCGTACCGTGACGTCCTTCGGGAGCAGACGGAAAAAGAAAACGCCCTCATGGAGGCGGAAAAACAGCTCGCGGCGGAAAGGGCAAGGCTGCGCCAGCTGGTCATCACGCTCGGCAAAGGGTACGATCTGGTCGCCAAAAGAAGGGAGGAGCTGGAGTCTCTTCCCGCGGAGCTGACGCCGGAGCAGCTGGATAAACGCGGTATTTATATGGAAGAAGATCCGAAAACGCGGGAGCGTCTGCAGGAGTTCGCCGACCTGACGGAATACCGGGGCGCTCTGCAGGATGAGGATGGCGCGTCCTGGGCCTGGCTGGATGATACACAGATCACGGAGACCGTTCCGGGCGGTGAGTGGAATCGGTCGGAGAAGAAGATCACGGCCATGACGATCCGGCTGGGCAGCAGGGCGGAGGACGGCAGCCTGACCGTATGTTCCGTGACCGCGCTGGGAGACGGGTATCTGGTGCTCACCGACCGGAGCCGGGAAAAGGGGCTGGAGGAAAGCGCCGATTCGGTCACGGAGGAGTATTACGGTTTCCTGAACTGGTTTTCCGAGGAGGACGGGGAGTACGTGATCGCCTCCGACGACCCGTCCGTCACCATGCAGGAGCTGTTTGACAGCCAGCTGAGCAGCCGGTACGGCGCGGCAATCCCGCATGCGCGGATCGCATCGCTTCCGGCAGAGGAGGAATCCTCCGAATAACGAAACGAAAAGGACCAGAAACGTTTTGTATATTCGAATTGACGGGGTGGAAGGCAGGTCAGAGATTGCTTGCGGGCTGCAGGATGACGATAGTGAATCCATGGGACAGGTATAAATCGGCGGTCGGTCTGTGTGTGCATATTCCCGTAAAAAACCGGTGCTGCGGAGTGAGGAACAACTACATCTGTATGCACTGATAATGCTTTTATGCAACGAATTAGAGATAAATAAAAACGCATTACTATATTGTAATAGGAATAGCGAAGATACCTTCTTTCGAGTCGGATTTTGCTTGGCGGCTGAATGACAGCTCAGGAGAGGGTATCTTCGTTTTTTTATTTATTCAGTTGCAACACATTCCTGCCGGCCCTTTAATCCGTTTGAGAATCATTTGCTGGAGGAAAGAATAAACGGGCGGGCCGCATATTCTTGAAATTGCGTTGGGGACCTTTGAGAATAAACGCTCTTTTAGTCCTGACATCCTGTAAATCCTTATTGACAAAAGAAGCCAAAGGTGATATCCTGAAACAAATAGATTTGAACATGAATAACCTATCAAAGAGGGCGCGATGAAAGTATGTTTAAGAGAGATAATGGATGACGTGATAACCGGCCAGATTATGAATCGGGTTGTCTGTGGCGAAAATGAAACAGAGAAGAGTATCGCGGAAATAAGGGTACTATTGCCGAGTGCGATATCAGGCGGTGTTATTCATCACGGGTTGTTGGGAACTGCATTATTGAAAAAGCAGGTTCCTTTAAGACGCATAACGGCAAAAGGGGATATTGTGGTCAAGCTGTCTTCCCCCTATGACTGTGCATGGACGGGGGAAGAGAATGCGGGACTTATGATTCCCAGTTATTGTGCGATCCTTCGGGGAATTCATGAAGAAACAATAGACCCATATTATCTTCTGGGGTATTTGAATTCTCAATATGCGAGAAAGGATCTGTTGATGGGCGTGAATGCCTCTCCGGCGGCAATGGTGAGAGCGCGGGCGCTTCAGGAACTGCAGATCCCGATACTTCCGATAAAAGAGCAAAAGATTATAGGAGAGGCCTATTGGAGCTCCTGCCAGAGAAAGGCAGTCCTGGAAAAAATGGCGCAGAAGCAGCAGGAGATCAGCGACTGCGTGATAGCAGAGGCTGTTTTGGAGGCGGGCAAGATTGAAAAATAGCCGTTCGGCCATTTTCAATCTCGGGATTTGTGCTGTCGCACAAAGCTCCATTGATTCAAATGCCGCCTGATCGACGGCAGAATGAGAGGAAGTATGAATGAATCGCTGATAGAGTGTACGGACGAAGAGGATTATAAGAAAGGAATACAGATTGCCCATCACATTAAAAATTATATGAGGCATTCTGAACCATTCTGGTTGGATTCCTGGGGGAAAGAGGTTATTGTCGGCGTGTTTTGCCTGATGGTGAAGTATTTTTCCGCTTCGGGGGAATGGAAAACGGAAAAGGAACAGGCAGATCGTTGTCACGATGCCGCGGAATTGGGCAGAGTATATCCGGCGTGGATTGAGAGGCTGCGGGATTTTCCTCAGCTGAAGCGGTGTACTGTTCCGGGGGAAAGGAATAATTTGTTTCAGCTGCTGGAACAGAGCGGCATTTTTGATAAGATGAAGCTTCTGGAGCGGGTGCTCGAGGAATTGGACCGGACAGAACCTGCAGGATGGAAGAACAAAAGAAATATTTATTTGGCTGCCGCGATTGAATTTGTGATGGATTCTGGGTATATCGCGGGAATACGGACGGCTGCGGCAATTCCGCTGCAGCTTATGGAATTCTTAAAGATAATAGCAGAGACAGGAGATGGAAAGCGTTGGTATGGCCTGACGGGAGAGAGCATACTGCTTTTGTCTTACTGTATATCCGGCGCGTTAGAAACGGTGTGCATATCGATTGGAACAGCCCGTTTTGGGGTGGTGTTTCAGATGATTTTGCTGATGGCCGCGGGAAATAGAAAGATTGAGATACAGAAAGGATCGTTTCCCTGCCTGCCTGATGATGAATCAGCGGTTATCGGGAAATGTGATCGGGTATATGCTGTTATTCCGCCTTACAGATCAGCGGTTTCGGACCAGCAAATATATGCTGATGGGTACAAAATATCACGGTGCATTGCATGGTGGCAGGAATATCCAATAATTGATCCGTGGATTTATGCGAGACATACGGTACAGGCCTTAAATAAGGAAGGCTGTGGATATGTGTTTATGCCTTTAGGGCTTCTCAGCAGAGCCGGAGGATCAGAAGAGATACGAAAATGTATTCTCAGGGAGAACCTGTTGGATATGGTTATTGAATTTCCCAGGGGGATCCTGAGCGGGAGCGGTATGTCTGTGGCGCTGGTGGTATTTCGCAGGGGGAGAAAAAAAACGTCGGTTTATATGGTGAGTCTGGCGGGACGGGAGGGCAGAAAATGGTTTCGGTTTGATACCAGGCTGCGTGACCTCTGTATACCGGATATGGAGAGTTTGTCTTTCCTTATACGGGAACGGGAAACGGCAGAGGGATTGTCCAAAACGGTTACAGTTGGCGAAATCGAGAGAAACAGATATTGCTTTGGCCCAAGCGCATATATTGAAGAAGACTTTATTGTGCAGGGACAGGAGCTTTCGGAACTGTTTGCCGAGAAAAAAGAACTGCAGGAAGAGTTGTCTGAGGCGGACGTCGAGTATGAGGAAGCTGTGAACAGGTATATTGATCTGAAAGCACAATGGAGGAAACGAGATGAACGATAATGAATATCCTATTTTATCAGAAGATGGAAAACAATTCTGCAGATGCAGGAGGGATGGAAAAACGATTTTGTTGATAGCGAAGAATTGTTCGCTGTCCCTTTTGCAATTAGAGGAACAGGCCATGAACCCGGAAATATACAGAAAAAGCAGAGGAAAGAAGTATAAAAAGGGAAGTTAGAAACGCAGCCTGTAATTGTAATGAATGATTTTCCCGCGATACGGCCACACATGCAGGCGGAAGGATTCTGCCGCGGCATGATTTGTGCAGGGATAGCCCTTCATCGTATCGATAAGCCGGAGAAGATCAGATGTATGAAGGACTGGATTGTACCAGAGCAAACCATATGGCTTGGAAACCGTATTGAGGGAGCCGGTGCGGTCAGAATGGATTAGAAAATCGTCTGAGACGGCGATTTTTGATGCCCTGACCTGCACCGGCTTTTCATGACTGAGAAAATGCTTTGTGAGAGAACGGCAGAAGGAAAGGATTCTGGGAAGAAATGAAAACAATCGCCGCCGCAATTTGGAAAGGAATTGGGTGTTTTTTGGGAGGGTTTGATGGACCGCTTACCGCATTGGTAATATTTATGATTTTGAATTGTATTATAAAGATCGTATATTTGTTATCCTGCAAACGGTATTCATGGAAAGAAAATGTCCGGGCAGTGGGCAGAATATTGCTTATTTTCGTGATGGTCGGACTCGCGAATATTTTGGATGTACAGCTCATTGACAGAGGAAGTGTGCTGAGAATAGCGGTGATCCTCTTTTATTTGTCATGTGAGGGAAGAGAAATCCTGTTGTATGTCCATAATCTTGGTCTGCCCGTTCCGGACAGGCTATGGGATGTTCTGCAAAAATATGCGGATCCAATGACTGATCGAGAGGATAACGATCTGCGATGCAAAAGTAGCGGTGGAGTTCAAAATAGGGATGGAGATTGATGCGGACACGTAACAGAACAAGGCCCAGGAGGTTCTTTGCTCCAATGAGTTTTTTGCCCAGCAGATTGATTTTTTGCAAAAAATTCGCATTGATTCTACACCATTTACTATAATCCAGAAATCATACGATGTAAAATGAAACGGAAAGGATTCGTTACGGTTTTGAAGAGTATCGAGTAATTATAAGTTAGAGTTAATTACAGATAATTAGAGATTATTCGTGTTTTTGAATTTGATTATGATGGTCAATACATGGTAATATAGGAAATGTAAACGCAGCTACCGGAAGGATAGCAAAAGGTTCTATGCCCTCACAGGTTCGACTCCTTTGAGGATTTGTTTGATAAAATCCGCAAAACGGACTGCACTTTATAGATTTTTACATCGAGGGAACGTATGGAAAAGCTTATCCAGTAGAAGTCTTTGAAGAGTATTTGAGCGGCAAACATGGTCATGGGATAGCACTATTTGTAAAAAGAGCATCTTTGCGTGGATGGAACAAGGATGATAAAAAAGAAGGATTTTATCTGCATGAATTGCCTGGAAGTAATAGATAACTCTCAGTAGTTCTGGCGGTGATCCGAGAGCCGCTATTTTCTTGTCAGTCTTTTTTGCTTATGCGGTCTACAATGAGCATACCAGTCATGAGATATGTATTCATCCGGGAATGATAACCATATACAGTCCGGGGAAATATGCGAGCGTCCATGCCTCGGAAGAATACATAAAAGGGAATAAAGAATCAGAAATACGCAATGCCAAAATTGCAAGAGTCCTATATCTTAATAAGTCAATGGAACAGTTTGGAGGTGAATTTAAGAGAGTGGATAGCTTGTATAGAGACGCCGGAATTCGTTATGCCTATGAAATGTTAGAACAAGGATTTAAATTTAAATATTATTGAAGTGAAAAGGGACGATTTTGATGTAAAAGCCCTTGCGCAACTGATTGGATATGAGTCGTGGTTTTTGCAGAAAAAATCTCCGGTGACATGAATATGCTTAGGACAACGGCAATCGCCCGGGAGTTTTCTAAAGAAGTGTTAGATTATGTGGATAAGCGTAAGAGTATAGAGAATAAGCCTATAAAATTACTGCAATATTGATATAAGAATGGGAATTTTATGTTGGAGAGAATCAATTGATGATAGATTTTAAGGGCAGCTGCCTGGAGTGTGGTGATTATGGAGGAGTTGGAAAAGCGTCAAACTGATGCGGCAGGAGAGTTGCTGGCAAGGATTGAGACACTGGAAAAAGAAAACCTGCTTCTGAAAAAGCGTCTTGATGAAGCTGGGATTTCGTATGCGGATATTGTAACGGACAACAATAATGAACCTGCAGATATTTACGATCCGGATCAAGGAGCCAGAATAAAGAGATTTGAAGTTACGGATAAGATTGCCAATGATTTTTTTATGATGTTCTGCCGTGGAAGGAAAGATGTGTTTGACCTCCGTTATACAAATCCGAAGACAGGAAAAAACGGGTATTATACGCAATGCTTTAATCGATGGGACCTGGGCTGCCATATACAGAAAAAAGATGGTGTCCGATGCAAAGACTGTGAGTTAAAGGCATATAAACCGATCACACTGC
>CANQTI010000077.1 GCA_947626725.1 uncultured Eisenbergiella sp. | reverse complement strand
GCGTGAAGAAATCCGGGCACTCCCACATCCTGCCGAAGCGGTTCCCGTTTTTCGCCAGGATCTTCTCAAAGCTCCAGCGGAATCCGTCCGGGCTTTCGAACAGAAGGATCTGGCCGTCGCCGTCCGCGGAACAGTTGCCCGCCACACAGCGGTAAGTCCCGTCCTCCTTCTGCCATATTTTGGGATCCCGGAAGTCATACCGGCTTCCGCCCTCCGGCAAATCCGCCTGCGTCAGCACCGGATTCCGTTCATATTTCTCATAATCCACGCCGTCTCCCGTCGCCAGGCATTGGGTCTGCAGCTCCCGGTACATGCCGTCCTCGTCCATGACCTTCCGCACGCCGGTATACATCAGAAGCTGTCTGCCGTCCGGCAGGGTGAGGGCGCTGCCCGAAAAACAGCCGTCCCCGTCATAGACCTCGTCCGGCGCCAGGGCGGCCGGCAGATACTCCCAGTGCAGCAGATCATCGCTCACCGCATGCCCCCAGTGCATGGAGTTCCAGTGGCTGTCATAGGGATAATACTGATAAAACAAATGATACTTTCCGCCGTAGTAGGACAATCCGTTGGGATCGTTCATCCATCCGGTGCGCACGGAAAGATGAAACCGGGGCCGTTCCTCCTTCCCGATCCGCTTTTCCGCTGTTTCTTCATATTTTCTGGCTTCCCGCAAAGTCTGGCTCGTCATGTTCGCTTTTCCTTTCCTTTACCATAGCCCAGCCCATGTCCCCGCCCGAAAGAAACGGCAAACGCCCCGGCGGCAGGGTGCGCATACATTCCATTTTCCCGGACCGTTAGAAAAACGCCAGGCGCAAGAGTTGTTTCGCACCTCTAATGAAGCGAGCCCTTCGGGCGAAGCTGAATTTAGCACCGCTGCGTTTTTCTCCGAGCGCGAGCGTGTCCGGAAAAGGAATGTATGCGCACCCTGCCGCCGGGGCGTTTGCCGTTTCTGCCGGGCGGGGACAGGGGGCGCGTTATGAACGAGGTGTTATTCGCCGAAGAGCATCTCTTCCAGCCGGTCGAAGCTGCCGTGCGGGTATCGGGAGATGTCCGCGCCGTCCCGATTGATCAGGCAATCCGTGAGCAGAAAGACATGCATGCCCAGCGTTTCGGCGATCATATCCTCTTCCGTGTCGTTGCCCACCATCAGACATTCTTCAGCCGCGCAACCGAGCCTTTCCAGGATATCCCGGTAATAGTCCGGATTGGGCTTGCAATGGCCGATATTCTCATAGGTGGTGTACCATTCGAAATCCGACGGCTCCAGGCCCGCCCAGCGGATGCGGTTTTCCGTGGCGACCGTGGGGAAAATGGGATTGGTCGCCAGCACGAGCCGATGAACGCTCTCCTTCAGGCGTCCGATGAGTTGCGCCGCCGCGGGATTCCGACCGCATACCTGCTTCGCCTGGTTGAACTCGTTCTGATAAAAATCCAGGAACAGCGGCAGATCCTCCCGTACCTTTTCCCCGTATATCTGTGTGAACCGCTTCCAGAATGCCTCCTCGTTCGGACAGCTTCCGTCGTTCTCCACCATGGCCTTCGTCCCGGCCCAGATGCTGTCCACCAGCTTCCCCGGCTCATAGTCGTGGGAGACCAGCTTCGCCGCCAGCAGCTTAAAATATGTTCTGGTGAACACATCCTGGTCCATCGGAAGCAGCGTGCCGTCCAGATCGAACAAGACCGCGGTGAGCCGCGCCCATTTTTTCTCTCTCATAAAACTCCTCGTTCCGGAACGTATATGCGCGGTGAGGAGTGCTCCTCACCGCGCGTTTTTCCGTTTCGGGCTCATCAGCCCGCTGTGATGCTGACCGCGTGCATGTAGGCATCGGAGCCCCGTGCGCAGGACACGTTCAGCCATTTTCCGACGACAAACGCTTTGCATCCGGAAACACTCTGCAGTGTATCCAGTTTAATTTCCATCACGCCGTATTGGGTTTCCAGATAGAGGATGTCCTGCGTGGACTTTCCGCCCACCGTTCCGCCTACCAAGGCCGTCGAAGAAGTATCCACCTGGGCAGGAGCGTCCACACCCTTTATTCCCATTACCGTCACGGCATGCATATAGGCATCAGAACCGCGGTAATACGAAATGATGAGTTGATTGTCCGGAACAAGGACCAGACCGTTTCTCGTATCTGTGTAAGCATCTATCACAAACTGCATTTCCCCACTGGACGTAGACAAATACAAAAGTCCTTCTTTCGTGCTCCCTGCAACCGTACCGAGGACCGCAGCCGTAGCTGCCGGTGCATTTTTTGCAGGCGCCGGCGTCGTGGAAGAGGAGGACGTACCGGAAGAGTTGCTGGAAGAATTTCCAGAGACACCTCCCGTCACCCCATCAGTAATGCTGAGCGCATGCATATAGGCATCGGAGCCTCTCCCGCATTTGATGCTGTAGGACTGACCGGCCACAAGCATACGGACCTTGCTCAGATCGGTCGTCGAATCAAACCGGATCTCCATCGTTCCCTGCGCCGTATTGAGATAGAGCAGATCTCCCCGGGATTTCTTGTCCAGCGTCCCCGTCACGGTGACCGGCGAGGAGGTATCCACCGACACCTTGGGCGTCTCCGGGCCGTCTGAGATCTTTACCGCATGAAGATAACCATCGGATCCATGAGATACAGACACAGTCACATTTTTATCCGGCAGCAGCAATTTGCACTCACTGACATCCGTTCCGGAATCCAGCTTGATCTGCATTACGCCATCCTTGGTGGACAGATACAACAGAGTAGGCGTCGTATCCGAAACCACGGTCCCCGTCACCGTAGCGATCACCTGCGCCGCCCGCACCGTAATCTGCATGTCTGGAATCAGAAAGAGCCCGATGGCCAGACACAAAGCAATCACCGTCTCCATTATTCTCTTCCGTTTCATCCCATACCTCCGTCTTCTCATACTCCGTATGGCCCAGCCTGCCCCTGCACTTTAATATTCCTTCGCCGCTTCTTCGCCGTTCATCACGCGCAGCGCACCCTGTGCCAGTGCCAGCAGCTCATCCTCTCCGGGATACACCGTAAAGGGCGCGATCCAGCCCAGCCGTTCCTTTAATTTCTTCTCTGTCAGCGGAGAATAAGCGATACCGCCGGTCAATATGATCTGATCCACCTCGCCGCAGAGCACCGCCGCCATGGCGCCGGCATCCTTTGCCAGCTGATAATAGAATGCCTCCAGCACGATCTGTGCCTTGTGATCTCCTTCTTTTGCCAGCTTTTCCACGTCCCTCGCATCATTGGTGCCCAGATAAGCGTTGTAACCGCCATTGCCGCAGATCTTTTTATAGAGTTCTTTCTCCGTATACTTTCCGGAAAAGCACAGCTTGATCAGATCTCCCACCGGCACGGTCCCCGCACGCTCCGGAGAAAACGCACCTTCGCCGTCCAAAATATTGTTAACATCCACCACGCGGCCCTTCTGGTGCGCACCCACGGACACGCCGCCTCCCATATGAATGACGATCAGGTTCAGATCCTCATACCTGACGCCATGCTCCTTCGCATATCTTCTGGCTACCGCTTTCTGATTCAGCGCGTGGAAAATGCTTCTTCTGGGAAGCTCGGGCATCCCGGAGAACCGCGCCACCTCCGTCAACTCATCCACCACTACCGGATCCACAATATAAGACGGAACACCGATCTCGTCTCCGATCTCCCGTGCCAGAATACCGCCCAGATTGGACGCATGCTGCCCCTGCACGCCCTTTTTCAAATCCGCCAGAAGGGCATCCGTCACCGCATAGGTGCCGCCGGAAACAGGTTTGAGCATACCGCCGCGTCCCACGACCACATCGAAAGATCCGAGATCGCAATTCTTTTCTTTCAGGAAGGAAAGGATGATATTTTTCCGAAAATCCTTCTGATCAATAATGGAAGCATACTTCATGATCTCTTCCGTAGGATGACGCAGGGTTTCCTCGAACAGAAGGGTTTCGTCTTCGAACACACCGATCTTGGTGGAGGTTGATCCCGGATTGATAATTAAGCTTTTGATTGCCATGATCGTAAAATCTCCTTTTTCTATATATCCTGCAGCCGGAAAACGGGCCCCACAAAAACGGAGAAGCAGTCCGGTCTGCGAGACGCATCAATTGACGTTTTTCCGAAGCCCTTCCGCCACTACAGCCGCCAGTGCAATAGAATTCACCTTGGTCTGGAAGCTGTCGGACCGGCTGGTCAGGATCGCCGGTACTTTCGTTCCGGTCAGGATGCAGCCGTTCTGCATCTTTGCGGTATGTACCAGGGTTTTGTAAACCAGATTCCCGGCGTGGATATCCGGAAACAGCAGAATATCCGCATCCCCTGCTACCTTCCGCCCCGACGCGCCCTTGTGGGCCGCCGCCTCGGGATCGATGGCGATATCCATGGAAAGCGGGCCATCCACGATACAGCCTGTGATCTTTCCTTCCTCGTTCATTTTTGTCAGCTCCGCTGCTTCCACTGTAACAGGCATCTTGGGATTGACCACCTCCACCGCCGCCAGGGGCGCTACCTTCGGACATGCCAGGCCGCAGGCATGGGCCACTTCCACCGTATTTTCAATGATATGGACTTTATCCTCCAGCGTAGGGTAAGTCATAAAGGCTACGTCTGTCAAAAACAGAAGCTGTTTGATGCCCTCCACCTCAAACACGGCCACATGAGAAAGCGGTCTGCCCGTGCGCAGCCCCACTTCCTTGTCCAAAATGCTCTTTAAAAAAGACTTGGTATCGATCAGTCCCTTCATATACATATCTGCCACACCGTCATGGGCCAGTTTCACCGCTGTCAGCGCAGCCTGCCAGTGGTCCGGCTCGTGGACGATCTCATATGCGTCCATATCCATGGAAAGGCTCTCGCCGATCTCACGGATCTTCTCTTCGTCACCTACCAGGATCGCATCCGCGATTCCCTGTTTCCTGGCCGCCTGTATGGCCTCCAGCACCGCATAATCCTCGGCCACCGCCACGGCGACCTTCTTTTTGCCGCATTCCTTCACCCTGGAAATCAGCCCTTCAAAATTCATGATCATTTGTTCACACCTCATTCACAATATCCGACAAATCCTGCCGGTTTCCATCGGACGCATGCCCCTGCGGCCCGGTCGGCACAGGCCGCCGTTTCCCACAGCTTTGGGCTCCGCCCGCTGTTAAAATCATATCACTTTGACATAGATGGGTCAAGTTCTTTTCCGCGGAGCCTGCCTCTTCGCATTTTCCGCATAGTCATCTTCTTCGCACTTTCAATCAATCTCCTCGCCTTTGGCGCCCTCGGCCATTCCCTGCCGTTCCATCCACACCCGCTGCTCATGCATCCGCTTACAGCAGTTCCATTTTCGTGTTAGCTGTTTTCGAAACCGCAAGACAGGGACATTTCCTCACGTCAGCGGATGAGATCCCTTTTGCTCGAAGATCCTCTGCAGGGATTCCGTGTAAGGGGCCCTCGCGATGCCATATTCCGTCACGATGCCCGCGATCAGAGAATGGTCCGTCACGTCGAAGGCCGGATTGAACACCTTCACGCCCTCCGGGGCCATTCGTTCCCGATACCACATTTCCGTTACCTCTTCCGCAGGCCTCTGTTCGATCCGGATCCCGTCCCCGGATTCCGTATTTCTGTCAATGGTGGACGTGGGCGCACAGACGTATACCGGGACCCCATAATGCGCCGCCACGGCGGCCACTGCGGAAGTGCCGATCTTGTTGGCGGCATCCCCGTTGGCGGCCACCCGGTCACATCCCACAAAGACCGCGTTCACCCAGCCGTTCTTCATAACGGTCGCGGACATGTTGTCGCAGATCAACGTCACATCCACGCCGGACGCCTGGAGCTCATAAGCGGTCAGCCGCGCTCCCTGCAAAAGAGGACGGGTCTCGTCCGCGAACACCCGGAAATGATATCCCCGTTCCTGTCCCAAATAGATGGGCGCTGTCGCGGTCCCGTATTTCACCGTCGCAAGCTGTCCCGCATTGCAGTGCGTCAAAATGCCGTCCCCCGGCTTTACCAGCGTGAGCCCGTATTCCCCGATGGCTCTGCAGACCCGGATATCCTCATCCCGGATGGCGACGGCCTCCTGCCGAAGGAGTGTCCGGATCTCTTTTACGCTTTTTCCCGGATTCTGCAGAACGATCTGCTCCATTCGCTCAAGCGCCCAAGAAAGGTTCACCGCTGTAGGCCGGGCAGAATCCAGATAGCGCTTCTGTTTCCGGAATTCCTCCAGAAACGCATCATAGTCCTCCGTCCGGATCCCCTCCGCCAGCACGTAAATGCCAAAGGCCGCCGCCACACCGATCGCCGGCGCGCCGCGCACCTTCAGATAATAGATCGCGTCCCAGATCTCCTGCGCGCTTGTCAGTCTGATCAACTCCACCGATCCCGGCAGCTTCGTCTGATCGAGAATCACCACCGCAGGACCCCGGTCATCCAGCGCTACGGTTTCATATTCCATGATGTTCTTCTGTTCACTCATACGCCTTCTCTCCACCTTCCGCCCCGAACGCGCCTCCGCGTCTAGGCCCATACGCGCATGTGCTTGGACCGTATTTCATCCTGCGGAGCCGGCGTCTGCCTTGCCCGCGCTGAGCATCTCTTTTACCGCAGCGGCCAAAAAGGCCAGAAAGCAGACCGCAATCAGACACAGGTCCAGACCGCTGCTGATCTTTTTGCGTCGTTTTTCCCGGAACTTCCGCTTCTTTTTGCGCAGCTTCTCCTGCCGTTTCCGCTCCTTCTTTTCCGTTTTGGGCTCCCTCAGAAATGTCCAGCCGCCCTTTTCTGTCCCCTCCATCTGCATTCCCGCTTTCTTTCCGACCGCTTTGCTCATGCTTTTCCTGCCTTCCCCGTCACATCCGCGAACCGGGCGTTTGCGGCCCGGCACAGGTCCGCCGGCGCAAGCTCAATCTGAGAGCCGATCCGGCCTCCGCTGACGACCATGGACGGCAGATGCTCAGCCGAGCTGTCGATCACGGTCACATACTGTTTTTTCATACCGACCGCGGTGCATCCGCCGCGGATATACCCGGTCACCTGATTGATCTCCTTTACATGGATCATTTCCAGCGCCTTCTGTCCCACGGCGCGGGCCGCCAGCTTCAGATCCAACTCCTCTGCCACCGGGATAACGAAAACGAAATACTCTTTCCCCGCCCCGGCCGTCACCAGCGTCTTATACACCTTTTGCGGATCCAGTCCCAAAATCGCCACCGTCTGCATTCCGTCCACAAATTCTCCGCATTCGTAGGTGTACTGCCTGTACGGAATCTTCATACGGTCCAAAATGCGCATCGCATTGGTTTTGATCTCTTTATTTTTTGCCATGAAATCATCCCTTCCTTTCGTCAGTATAACAGATTCCGGCAGGGGTTTCAACCGCTTCCAAATGCCCTCCGCAGACAGAATGCAGATCGGGGCTGCCACTGTCAAAAACGGGCGGCGCATTCCCCGCTCCTTATTGGAACCGGGGCAGTGCACCGCCCATTTCGCCGCGCTCCTTTCACAAAGCGCCAGGAATCATTTTTTTACAAAAATCGACTTGGGCTGTCCGCAGATCGGACAGACGTAATCCTCCGGCAGAGACTCGAAATCGGCCTCGCCCTCATACACATAGCCGCAGATGCCGCATACCCACTTGGGCTCCGCCGGCGCCTCCTCCGTGAGGTAGGTGGGCGCGTTCTTCGGGCTCTTGCCCTTCACCACCTTATGATAGTAGGCATATGTCATGGGATCCTGCTCGCTCAGCACATCCGCATTCACTGCCTTCCCCAGAAACACCGTATGTGTGTCGGTTTCCATTTTGTCGATCACTTCACAGACGATCCAGGCGCAGGCGTCTTTTATGATAGGAAGGTTTCCCCTGACCTCATAGTCCACGCTGTCAAATTTGTTCACCGTCTTCCCGGACTGAAACCCGAAGGTGCCGATAATAGACGGATCGGTCTGCTCCGATAAAATAGAAACAGCAAAACGGCCGCAGTCAGCGATACATGAATTCGTGTAGTTGTCATGATTGATGCTGACGGCGATGGTCGCCGGGCTGGATGTGATCTGCATGGCGGAATTCGCCACACAGCCCGTTGCTCTGCCCCGGTCCCAGGTGGAAATCACATAAACACCGTAGGACAGACTGCGAAACGCTTTTGCATTCATGATTTTATTCCCTCATTGAACCTGAATTATTTCTTCGCTCTCGCCTCTTTAATCTTCTCCGTCAGCACAGGCACGATCTTATTCAGATCGCCTACCACGCCGTAATCGGCCACATCGAAGATGGGCGCCGTTTCATCCTTGTTGATGGCGATGATGATGTCAGACTCTTCCATACCCGCCAGATGCTGAATCGCGCCGGAAATGCCGATGGCGAAATACACATGAGGGCGGACGGTCTTGCCGGTCTGGCCCACCTGCAGCGCCTTGGGCTTCCA
>CANQTI010000076.1 GCA_947626725.1 uncultured Eisenbergiella sp. | reverse complement strand
TAAAAAAAGCAAGGGAAACCTTGCAAAATAAGGAAAAAATTTAATTGGGATTAGTCAGCAAGTGGCAAACTCGGGATATACGGTTTTTCCTTCCGGCCGCTTCTCTCCCATAAACTTCCCCTATTTCCTCTTTTTGACCTTTTCTTTTCCATTATACACATTCTTCCCGCGCTTGTCATTCTAAACTTTACTTTGCCTTTCATTCTGTGTTATAATAATGCAGTTCAAGTTCATCGCTCTCGGTCCAGCGTCGGACCAAAAGCTGTGAACTGTATATCTGTATGATAAAACAAACGCAGAAAGGACTGGATGAATATGAAGCTTGTCGTCGCGGGAACCGGTTATGTCGGCCTGGTAGCGGGTGTCTGCTTCGCGGAAATGGGGCATGACGTGACCTGCGTGGATGTAGACGCACAGAAAATTAAATTGATGGAAAACGGTGTTTCCCCGATCTACGAGGAAGGGCTCGCGGAACTGATGCAGCGCAATTATGCGGCGGGCCGTCTGCACTACACCACGGACTATAAGAGCGCCTACCGGGACCCGGACGCCATCTTTATCGGTGTGGGAACGCCCGAGCAGCCGGACGGTTCTGCCAACTTAAGCTATATCGCCACTGTCTGCCGCCAGATCGCGGAAAATGTGGAAAAAGACTGCCTCGTCGTCGTCAAATCCACAGTCCCCGTGGGAACCAACGATCTTGTAGAACAGTTTATCCGGGATTTTCTCGTGAGAAAAGAACTGCATATCGAAGTCGCTTCCAATCCGGAATTTTTGGCGCAGGGCTCCGCGGTGCATGACACGCTGCACGCGGCCCGGATCATTCTGGGCACGGAATCCGAGGCTGCAGACCGTCTGCTGCGCCAAATTTACGAGCCTTTCGGACTGCCGATCGTATCCATGAACCGTCGCTCCGCGGAAATGACCAAATATGCCTGCAATGACTTTCTCGCCCTGAAGATTTCATATATGAACGACATTGCGAACCTCTGCGAGCTGCTGGGCGCCAACGTGGATGATGTTGCCCGCGGCATGAGCTATGACGCCAGAATCGGAGCCAACTTCCTGCGGGCCGGTATCGGCTACGGCGGAAGCTGCTTTCCCAAGGATACCAAGGCGCTGAAATTCCAGGCCCACAAAGCTGGATATCGGCTGCGGACCGTAGAAGCCGCCGTTGATGTGAATACGGAACAGAAAACCCGGCTCTTCCAAAAGGCCAGCGATCGGATGATCAGTTTCGAACGGCTGAAGGTCGCAGTCCTGGGCCTTGCTTTCAAACCAGGCACCGACGATCTGCGGGAGGCGCCTTCTCTGGACAACGTTGCGCTCCTGCTGGAAGCCGGCGCCGATCTTTACGCCTACGATCCGGTGGCCGCCGTCAATTTTCAGAAAAAATACCCGGCCGGCTCCCACGGCCGCGGGTCCATTACCTATGTTTCAACCTGCGATGAAGCGCTGCAGGACGCCAACCTCTGTTTTATTTTTACAGAGTGGGGACAGATTCGGGCCGTTGCGCCCGCCGCATTCCGAGAGCTGATGCGCACCCCGCTGGTCTATGACGGACGAAATCTCTTTTCTCCGGCAGAAATGAAAGCCGCTGGCGTGGAATATTACAGCATCGGCAGATGAAAACGGAAACGATGAGGCAGAACGGATATGAATGAGGGAAAAAGAGTCCTGATCACAGGCGCCGCCGGCTTCATCGGATACCATCTTTCCAGCCGACTTCTGGAACAGGGTATCCCGGTGTGCGGACTGGACAACCTGAATGACTATTACGACGTGAATCTGAAAAAAGCCCGCCTAAAGCTTTTGTCCCGCCATGCGGATTTCCAATTCATCCGAGCGGATATTTCTGATGAGGCGGCTATACGGAATTGCTTTCTGCACGCCCGGCCCAATATCGTCGTCCACCTGGCCGCACAGGCCGGCGTGCGGTATTCCATCACCAACCCGGAAGCTTACCTGCAAAGCAATCTGATCGGCTTCTTCCGTATCCTGGAAGCCTGCCGGCATTCGGAGGAGATCTGCGGGCAGAAGCTGTCGCACCTCGTCTATGCCTCCAGTTCCTCCGTCTATGGTTCCAACCAAAAAGTGCCTTACAGCACACAGGACCGGGCGGATCACCCCGTATCCCTGTACGCGGCCACCAAGAAATCCAACGAGCTGATGGCATACGCCTACAGCAAGCTGTACGGAATTCCCGCTACCGGGCTGCGCTTTTTCACTGTATACGGACCTCTGGGGCGGCCCGATATGGCCTATTTTTCCTTCACCGACAAAATGGTTCGCGGTGAAAAGATCCAGCTTTTCAATAACGGGGACATGTACCGGGACTTTACCTATATCGACGATATCGTATCGGGCGTCGTCAAAGTGATGTCCCGCGTTCCTGATCCCGATGAAAACGGCGTATGGCACAAAATCTACAATATCGGAAACAACCGGCCCGAGACGCTTCTGCATTTTGTAGAAACGCTGGAACGCTGCCTGATGGAAACAGGCGTGATCAACCGGCCTGCCGTGAAAGAATTCCTGCCTATGCAGCCCGGCGATGTCTATCAGACTTATGCGGATATCGAGGATCTGGAAAAGGACTTCGGCTTCCGCCCCCAGACCGGACTGGACGACGGGCTTTTAAAATTTGCCCGCTGGTACGCCGGCTTCTATCCTCGAACCGCAAAACCGGACTGAAAACAGTCCGGTTTTTTGCCGAAAAATAGGCAAATACCTATTGACTGAACAGAGAACGCACAAGGAACAGTTTATGGAATATATCGCACACTACCCGTCTCCCCTCGGGGATATCACCCTTGCCGGGACGAAAGAAGCCGTAACCGGTCTGTGGTTCGACGGCCAGAAGTATTTCAAAGCCTCACTGTCAAAGACGCATACGGAGCAAACGCTGCCTGTTCTGGAACAGACAAAACGCTGGCTGGACTGTTACTTTTCCGGAAGAGAACCGAATTTCATGCCTCCGCTGGAACCAAAGGGAACTCCCTTCCAACGGGAAGTGTGGGCAATTCTGCGCAGGATCCCTTATGGCCAAACGGTCACCTACAAAGCGATTGCCGAACAAATCGCCGCCGGGCGGGGGCTTTCATCCATGTCCTCTCAGGCGATAGGAGGCGCGGTGGGACGGAACCCCATTTCCATCCTCATTCCCTGCCACCGTGTGTTGGGAAGCACAGGCAGTCTGACCGGTTACGCGGGCGGCCTGGAGCGAAAAGCGGCGCTGCTGCGGCTGGAGAACGGAGGATAAATTGTTGCTTTTTGCAGCATTTTTTATTATACTGTATCTAGCATGCAGTCACGTGTATTCCGGACACGGCCTTACGGCATCTCTTCACCGAATCTATAGACGGTGAAGTGCATTGCCTTCTGCCATGCGAAAAAAACGGAATGGAGGATACAATGGGAATCACAAAACTCGTGCCGGTGAACCTCGCTATGTTTTATGGAGCGAGCCGGGAGTTTGCGAACGCGTTCAGCGCACGCGTCACTCTGAAAAATCCAATAGAGCCGGGACCTCTGCGGCGGGCACTGGATAAGGCGATGGAGCGCTATCCATACTTCTCGGTCCGTCTGCGCAGCACAGAAAAAGAACTGTATCTGGAGGACAATCCTCTGCCTGTCAGCATCGTAAAAGGTCCGGAACCGGCACGGCTCAATACGGCCTTGGCCAACTATCATCTGGTCGGCTTAAGCTTCGAGCGGACCAGCATCGTGTTCGGCGCCTTTCACGGTCTCACCGATGGCGCGGGCGTTTTCCCCTGGATCAAAACAATCTTATATTATTATCTCTGCGAGACAGAGGGCAGAACCCTGGACCCGGCAGGCATTCGGTTGGCCGGAGAAAAGATCCCAGTCGAAGAACTGGAGGATCCTTTTCCCGCCCAGGTGACGAAAGAGGCGCTCCTCACAGGCGCTCCGAAATGGGACAGCGCTTTTCGTATTACTGACCGCACCGGCTTGGGAAAACAGGTCTGCTACCACATCCGCATCGGTGAAACTTCTTTCATGAAATATACCCGGGCGCAGGACGGCAGCCCCGCCACGATCACAGCCGCATTCATGGCTAAAGCGCTGCACACGCTGCACCCGGAAATGACAGAACCGGTCGTATGCGGTATGGCCCACAATATCAGAGACGCGATCCGAAAACCCCTGGCCCATCAGAGCATGGTTGCGCTGATTGAACTGGTCTATCCGCCCCGGCTGAAGGGAGCGGACGTGATGAAGCTCGCCATCTGCAGCCGCGGTATGGTGATGCTCCAAAGCCAGCCGGAAAATGTCTGGCAAACGGTACGCCGTCAGCTGGAACTGGCGAAAGAACTGGAGCCGCTGCCGTTGGCGGAACGTTTCGCACTGCTCCGTCCCCAGGTGACCGGCGCCAGAACGGGCATCGGCAACCTGCCTGCCTCCGGTCCCGTCACGTTCAAGGTCAGCTACGTAGGGAGAACAGACTGGGGTTCCATGGCCGCCATGATCGAATCGCTCCACTGCTCCGTTACTACTGACGGCAGCGGTATTGCTATCGAGATCAATACCTGCAACGGTTATTTTGATTACTGCTTCATGCAGGAATTTGAAGATGATAAATATGTCCGCGCTTTTGTGGACCTGCTGGAGGCGGAAGGCGTTTACTGCACAGTGAGCGGTCCCTTCGAGGTACATGTCCCCGAAATGCGTCTGCCGGACGAACCTGAAGACTGAAAATCCGATATTCTAAAAAAGGAGGAGCTGATTCATGACTATCACAAAGACCCAAGAAGGAAACAGGCTGACCCTGGCCCTGACCGGCCGGCTGGATACCACAACCGCACCCCTGCTGGACAGTGAATTGAAGCAGGATCTGGGAAACATTACGGAGTTAACGCTGGATTTTGCCAACCTGGAATATCTGTCTTCGGCCGGTTTGCGAGTGCTGCTCAGTACCCAGAAGGCCATGAACCGCCAGGGGAGCATGGTGCTGAAAAACGTAAACGAGACAATCATGGAAATATTTGAGATTACAGGATTCGCGGACATCCTGACGATTCAGTAACGCAATGAATACCAACGGACAAAGCAGGAAACGCAAGCCGATTCGGCGGCAGGTGCAGAAAATGGTGCTGCTCCTGTGTGTGGCCGCATTGATATTGACCGGATTGCTGTGGGCAGGAAGTCTGCTTTCTCTGCGCGACACAGTACTGCAGGACAGTCAGGATCTTGGCGGCAGTGCTGCGGCCGACAGTGAACAGGCCCTGTTGGACCAGCTGGAGTGGAACCTCCTCAAGGGCGGGCAAAGTGAGGCCAGCGTAGTGAATGAAAAGCTGGAACGCTACGCAGATTATGTGCGCAGTTTCGCCTTTTACGCACATCGGCTCTATGAAGAGCCGTCGGCCTATATCCCTAAGGAAGTTCTTCCGCCTGACGCCAAAAGTCAATATACCTATACGATGCAGCTGGTTTTTCGCGATACGGCGGTGAACCGCCAGACTGTACAGGATGAAGTAGGCCTTCTGGCCAATCTTGTCCATATCTGGCAGCCGGTGATGACGGACGATTCCGGAGTCATCGCCGCCATCTATCTGTGCACCGAGAGCGGCTTCATGCTCAATTACGACGATCGTTCTGACCTGACAGACGAGTTGTTCGATTACTCCAATGCCAAATGGTACAAGCCCGCCAAAGAGACCGGCGAAGTCATATTCACGGCCCCTTATATGGACACCTTCGGGCGAGGGTTGATGCTCACCTGCAGCGCGCCTGTGTATGATGAGAAAGACCGGTTCGCCGGAGTTGTCTGCATCGATGTCATGGTAGAGGATCTGTGCCGTTCGATATTGGACATCGACTTTGGGGAAGGCTCTTACGCTTTTTTGGTGGATGAATCCGGAGATATCATCGTTTCTCCCCAGATGGAATACAACGGAGAATTTGAAAATGTCCGGGACAGGTCCAGCATGGCCTATGAGGCTGCAGACTGCATCATGAGCGGCACGGCGGGTGTCATACCCACATCCGGCGGTCTCTATTATGCCTATGCTCCCATCGCTGCCGCAAATTGGACGCTGGTGATCCACGTACCGAGCGACATGGTGACAGCTCCTGCAGAGGATATTCGCGCGGACATTACTGCCAAAACCGGCTCTGCCGCCGCCGTCATGGATGAAAACATCCGGCGGACGGGATTTCTGTCCCTGGCGGTGTTCGTGCTCATCATCGGAATCGTGGTTGCCTTAAGCGGCAGCTTCTCCCGTCGGCTTACCGGTCCCCTGCTGGAACTGCGGGAGGATGTGGAACATATCAGCAGCGGAGATCTGCATCACCAGGCGGCAGTGCACCAGGACGATGAAATCGGTGACCTGGCCCAATCTTTTAACGCCATGGCTTCGTCTCTGGAGCAGCATATCCGCGATCTGACTGCCGTGACAGCGGAAAAAGAACGCATCGGTGCGGAATTGGATATCGCCCGGAACATCCAGGCCTCCATGCTGCCGTGTATCTTTCCCCCCTTTCCGGACAGAAAGGAATTCGATATCTTTGCTACCATGGATCCTGCCAAAGAGGTTGGCGGTGATTTCTACGACCTTTTCATGGTAGACGAAACGCATCTGGCCATCGTCGTTGCTGACGTCTCCGGCAAAGGCGTACCCGCAGCCCTTTTCATGGTCATCGGAAAGACCCTGATCAAAGACCATACCACGCCGGGATGCGATTTGGGCGACGTGTTCATGGAAGTAAACCGCCTGCTGTGCGAGGGAAACGCGGAAGAAATGTTTATCACCGCCTTTGAAGGGGTGCTCGATCTGGAAACGGGCCGGTTTGATTTTGTCAACGCGGGACACGAAATGCCGTTTATCCGCAGAAAGGACGGCCTGTACGCGCCGTATAAGATCCGTCCCGGTTTTGTGCTGGCGGGCATGGAAGGAATCCGATACAAAATGGGTTCCATGACGCTGGAACCCGGCGACAAGCTGTTCCAGTACACTGATGGCGTAACGGAGGCCACCGACAGCCAGGGCCGGTTATACGGCATGCAGCGGCTGACGGACGTGCTGAATCAAAACGCTTTGGCCGCGCCGGACAAGTTACTCCGTGCGGTGAAAACGGATATCGACGCCTTCGTAGGAGCTGCCCCTCAGTTTGACGACATTACAATGCTCTGCCTGGAATTTCGAAGCAGGCTGAAACGAAATGAGACGAAGGAAATGACGGTCGAGGCTGCAGCAGAAAACATTCCTGCCGTGACTGATTTTGTGGACGGCTGCCTGGACGCGCTCGGCTGTCCGGAAAAGGCCAGACTGCAGATCAATGTGGCCGTGGACGAGCTGATCAGCAACATCGCCCATTACGCCTATGCGCCTGACAGCGGCCAGGTGACGGTTCGGACAGAGCCTGACCCAAAGACGCCATCGGTGGCGATCGTCTTCATCGACAGCGGCAGGCCGTACAACCCGCTGGTCAGAGAGGACCCGGACGTGACGCTGTCCGCGGAAGACCGCGAGCCGGGCGGCCTCGGGATTTTCATGGTGAAAAAAACCATGGACGATCTGAAATATGAGTATCGGAACGGCCAAAATGTGCTGACGATACGCAAGAACCTGTAACCCGCATTTTTACGGACCCGTCCGGGTCCGTATTTTTTTGCGTTTTTCCGGCATTCTGCAGCAAATGCGGCCTTGACGTTTCCTCTGAAATGTATTTTGGGAGCGTTCTCCCCCAATGCGGCCTTGACGTTTCCTCTGAAATGTATTCTTTTGACATTCTCCCCAAATGCGATCCTGCCGTTTCCCTGAAATATTTTTCACGACTTTCTCCCCCCATGCGATCCTGCCGTTTCCCCTGAAATATATTTTCATGATTTTCTCCAAAAAGGGCTTGACATGTGAGGTCTATTGTTATAGACTCATACGCAGATAGAGTCTACAGTTATAGACCTCATGCATATGAGAGAAAGGGATCAGACACATGACAGAGATCAGGATGAGCGACAGCGAATGCCGGCTTCTTTCCGTCATATGGGAAAAGGAACCGGTGAACTCCACGGAGCTGGTACGACTGTGCGAACAGCGCTTTCAATGGAAAAAATCCACCACCTACACGATCCTCAAAAAGCTGGAGCAGAAAGGGGCGGTGCGCAACGACAGCGCCACCGTCACCGCTCTCATCGACCGACAGCAGGTGATTCGCCGGGAAGGACAGGAGCTGCTGCATCGGACCGGCAGCAGCCTGCCGGATTTTTTTGCCGCCTTTCTGAAGGACCGGACGCTGAGCGCAGAAGAGGCCGGGCGCATCTACCGGATGATCCGGGATTCCCAGGAAAAATAAAACGCGCCGCGCCCGTTCGGCACACAAGACAGAATACCATGTGAGGGGAAAATGATCATGAACGGATTGATAGAACATTTGCTTATCATGTCACTGGAGGCGACGCTGACCGGTGCGGCCGTCCTGGCCCTGCGTTTCTTTTTCCGCAGACTGCCCAAAAGCTATTCCTGCGTTCTCTGGCTGCTGGTCCTGTTCCGCCTGCTCTGCCCGGTCACCGTTACCAC
>CANQTI010000075.1 GCA_947626725.1 uncultured Eisenbergiella sp. | reverse complement strand
CAGATCGCGACCATCAAGGAATATACGAGAAAGATCGCCAGCCAGATGCATGTTGTCGGTCTGATGAATATGCAGTATGCCATCGAGGACGGCAGGGTGTTCGTCATCGAGGCCAACCCCAGAGCATCCCGTACGGTGCCGCTAGTGTCCAAGGTCTGCGGCATCAACATGGTGCAGATCGCCACGGACATCATCACGATGCCGTTCACCGGCCGCAAGAGCCCTGTGCCGGATCTGCATGAGAAGAAATTTGCGCACTACGGCGTGAAGGAAGCGGTATTTCCGTTCAACATGTTCCCTGAGGTGGATCCGCTGCTCGGGCCGGAAATGCGTTCCACGGGCGAAGTGCTCGGACTGTCCTCGGATTTCGGGGATGCGTTCTTCAAGGCGGAGGAAGCCGCCAAATGCCAGGTCCCTACGGAGGGCTGCGTGCTGATTTCCGTCAATGACAGGGATAAGCCGGAGCTGGTGGAGATCGCGAAGGGCTTCTATGAATGCGGCTTCTCCATCATGGCGACCGGAAGGACCTGCGATATGATCGAGGCGGCGGGAATCCCTGCGCTGAAGGTATGCAAGATCAACGAGGGGCGTCCCAACATCCTGGATAAGATTACCAACGGCAAGATCCAGCTGATCGTCAACACGCCCAACGGCAAGAAGGGCGCCGTGGACGACAGCTACATCCGCAAGGCTGCGATCAAGAACCGGATTCCGTACATGACCACCATGGCCATGGCCCGCGCCACCGTGGAGGGCATCCGCAGCGCGAAGCGCGACGGCAAGCTTCCTGTGCAATCTTTGCAGGAGTTCCATGCACAGATCACGGACAAATAAACGATCCGTTTTTGATACAGATCAATCAAGGGAAAAAAGCGAAAGCGAAATGCTTTCGCTTTTTTCATGCCCGGAATAGGAGCTTTGCGCGGAGCCTTTGTTTTGGTTTTTCTTAAGATTTCTCTTCTCTTTTTTCGCTTTTTTTCAGAAAAGCTTTTCTTTTCCTGGATGGGTATTTTTATTTTTCACACATATACTGATATTCGAAAAAGCCATAGAAAGAAATGCAGGAAAAAATGAATCTTGACGTGTTGATGCAGTATTTCGTGCAGTATGGGGCGGCGGCGATCTTCGTGATCGTGCTGCTGGAGTATATGAATCTGCCGGGCTTTCCGGCGGGCGTGATCATGCCGCTGGCGGGCGTCTGGGCCGCGCGGGGAGGCATCCGTTTCCCGGCGGCCTTTCTCATCACGGTGGCCGCGGGGCTTCTGGGAAGCTGGATCCTATATTTGCTGGGGTATGTGGGCGGCGATCTGTTTCTGAAATGGTATCTGAAAAAATTTCCTGGACATAGACAGGCTATCGACAGAAATTTTGACATGCTGCGAAAAAGAGGGTGTATCGGCGTATTTGTCAGCAAGCTGATCCCTATGGTACGGACACTGATTTCCATTCCGGCCGGTGTGTTGAAAATGGATTTCTGGAAATATACGGTCAGCTCCGCGCTGGGAGTGGCCGCCTGGAACTTGTTTTTTGTGGGAGCCGGATATTTCCTGGGAGATGCAGTGCTGCGATATCTGGCATGAAGGCTGCGGATGATACGGAAAGCACGTATTTAATACGGAAAGCGTGTATTTAATACGGAAAACACGTATTTAATATGGAAGGCATGCATTTAATACGGGAGCATGTATTTAATACGGGGGACATGTATTTTTATCGGTGATACAGGAGGAAGCTATGAAGATCGCGATGATGACCAACAACTATAAACCATTTGTGGGCGGTGTCCCGATCTCCGTGGAACGGTTGGCGGTCAGCCTGCGGCGGTTGGGACATGAGGTGACGGTCTTTGCGCCCACCTACGGAGAGGTGTGCCCGGAGGGAGAGGAAGGAGTGATCCGCTGCAGGAATCTGCTTTCCGGCGTCTGCGGAGGTTTCTCCGTGCCGGACGGCTTTGATCCGGCCATAGAGAGAATCTTTGCGGGGGAAGGGTTCGATGTGATCCATGTACATCATCCGGTGGCGATGGGAAATGCGGCGCTGCACATGTCGCGCAGGTTTCATGTACCGCTGGTGTTCACCTATCATACCCGATATGAGCAGTATCTGCATTATTTGAGGCTTTCTGGAGCGAAATGTCTCGTACCGGCCTATATCCGGTATTTTGCCGGACGGTGTGACGCCCTGATCGCGCCGTCACCGGGCATGAAACGATATCTGGAGGCAATTGGCGTCACCGCGCCCATCACAGTGCTGCCCACGGGAGTATTGGAGGGAAGCTATTGCCCGGAAAAGGAAAAGGTTCGGGAGGTGCGAAGGCAGCTTGCGGCGGAGGGAAAGCGTCTGTTTGTCTGTACGGCCCGCCTCGCAAAGGAAAAGAATATCGATTTTCTGCTGGAGAGTCTTGCGCTTTATCGGCACAGCACGAAAACAGATTTTGTTCTGGCGCTGATCGGGGAAGGGCCGTTGGAGAAACATCTCCGCCGCCGTGTTGAGGAGCTGGGACTGGACGCGCAGGTCCGGTTCGCAGGCAGGGTGGAAAATCGGGAAATTGTCAATTACTGCGCTGCCGCCGACTTTTTTCTGTTCCCTTCCACCTCGGAAACCCAGGGAATCGTTTCTCTGGAAGCGATGGCCGCGGGAACGCCGGTGCTGGCGGTGCGCGCCACCGGAACGGAAGATATCGTCATCGATGGAAAAAACGGATATATGGTGGAAGAGGATGCGGCAGTTTTCGCGAATAAACTGGCGGACCTGATGGAAAGGGAAGAGATGCTTGTCTCGCTCCGGGACGGCGCTTTGCAGACAGCGCGGGAATATGGTGCGGCCAGGATCGCCGTCAGGGCCCTGGATTGTTACCGGGGCGCTATCGGTACTCACATATTTTCGGAGAAAAGTGCCTTTGGACGAAGTGCAGGGCTTTATTTGCCGCGTCCAATCTGCCTGAATTATCACAAATCTTAAGGATTTATTAGGATTCCTTAAGCTTTCCTTCCCTCTCTTGACTTTGCTCTTTTTTGTGCTAAAATACAGTTTTGATGAAGCGTTGATTCTAAAGCGGCGGCGGGGGTGTCCCTGCGGACCCTTCACCGTTTTGGAGAAAAGCAAGCTACGGTTCTTTTGACGCGGCAGAATGCATATATCAGGAATGGTATCTGTCGGAAACGGCGCAGTATATCGAAAGCGGTATATAGCAGGGACAGGACATGTCTTACGAAACGCATGAAAAAATGAATTTTATTGTCAATCCGGCTTCTCATTCGGGTGCGGGACTGAAAAAATGGGAGCGCATCGAGGCACTTTTAAAGGAGATGGCGCTGCCTTACGATGTCTTTTTTTCAGAAAAGAGCGGAGATTTCCAGAGGATCACGGCCGGCCTGACCGAAAGACTGGGAGAGGATGAAGAACTGTTCCTTGTGATCCTGGGCGGGGACGGGTCCATCAACGAAGCGGTCCAGGGGATTTCCAATTTTGAAAAGGTGCGGTTCGGTTATATCCCCGCAGGCTCCAGCAACGATCTTGCCAGGGATATGGGCCTGTTTCGTACGGAAAAAGAGGCGCTTCTGTCGCTGGCGGAGGGCGGACGGGAAGTCCCTATGGATGTAGGCTGCCTTTCCTGGAAAGTCGGGAATGATACGCTGCACAGACGTTTCCTGGTAAGCTGCGGGATTGGATACGACGCTGCGGTATGCGCGGGTGTACAGGTATCTTCTCTGAAGGCCGGGTTGAATCGGCTGAGACTGGGAAAGCTGGCGTATCTGCTCATCGGAATTGGACAGATGCTGACTGTTCGGTATAACCGTGCCGTCATGCGGCTGGATGAAGGAGAAAAGATTCCCCTGAGAAAAATGCTTTTTGCTGCCGTCATGTCCCACAGATATGAGGGCGGCGGTTTTTGTTTCTGCCCTGACGCTGATGCGCAGGACGGAATGTTGGATCTGTGTGTGGTGGATGGGCTGGTGAAATGGAAATTTCCGGCGGCGATTCCCATGGCGCTGCTCGGAAAGCATGGCATGTTCCGGGGCGTCCGTTTTTACCGGGCATCCAAGGTGGAGATCCGAACGGAGAGGCCGCTCTGGGTGCATACTGACGGGGAGGTTTCATCGGGAGAACTGGATCGAATAACGGTCACGGTCCTGAAGCAGAAGCTTCGTTTTGTCTATTGAAGAAGGGGTGTTTCCTTGAAAGCGTTTTATGAAAAGTATAGGCACGGGGTGCCTGTCATTCTATACGGCATCGTTTATCTGATATGGTTTTTCCTGCTGGAGCAGCGCAGGGAAACGGATATTATGCTGGTGCATATGAACCTCGACGACTATATTCCCTTTTGTGAGGTATTCGTCGTTCCCTATCTGTTGTGGTTTCTCTACGTGCCGGCCGTGCTGCTCTATCTGTTCTTTCACGACAGGGACGATTACTGGAAAAATGCGGTGTTTCTCTGTGCGGGGATGACGGTATTTCTGATCATTTCCACATTTATCCCGAACGGACATCATCTGCGTTTGCGGACGTTCCCGAGGGACAATCTTTTTACCCGGCTGATCGGACTTCTCTGGAAGGCAGACACGGCTACCAATCTGTTCCCAAGCATTCATGTGTTCAATTCGCTGGGGGCGCATTTCGCAGTGATCAACAATGAAAAGCTGTCAAAAAACCGGTTGGTCCGCACAGGGTCTTTCGTGCTGTGCACATCCATCATCCTTTCTACGGTGCTCATCAAGCAGCACTCCGTGTTTGACGTGTTGACCGCTTTCATCATGGCAGCCGTGATGTACAGCGCTGTTTATTCCTTCGATCTGGTGACGCTGTGGCGTTACCGCGCACGGTATCAGCTCGCACGGAGAGGACGGAAACGGATCATACGGCCGTGAGGCCGTACATATAAGGCCGCAGTGCGCCATACATTTTGGCGTGCCGCGGCCTTTCTTTGTCTTTGCCGCGGCTTTCCTTTGTCTTTGTAAAAGGAAATGCCGGCGTCCTCTTTTCAAGACATAGACGCGGGTTCCTGGCATCTGCTGTAGGTTTCTTCAAATTCTTTCCGTTCCACCAGATTGAAGGAGGCATCCGCAATCGTTCCATCATCCCGGTAGAAAATAGAATAAAAAATCAGGACCGCCCGGATATCGCCGGCCTCCGTTGTTCCCCACAGCGGGACGGTATAATAGCGTTCCGGACAGGTCGGATCGAGAATCAGTCCTTTTTCGCGGACCAGAAATCGAATCTCCTCGCACATCGGTTCCTTCGCGTCCCACGCGCACAGGATTTTCGGAAGCTGTTCGTACACATCGCCGGACAGATGTTTATGGTTTGCTTCAAAAAAAGCAGCATCATTGGGATAAGGTGCGCCGGTGCCGTCGAGCTTGATATAATCTCCGGCGGATGCCAGTTCTCCATGTTCGGCGCCTGCCTTTTGTACCTCCTGCGAGAAAATCTCATATCTGCCGTCTTTTCGCAGCACGACTTTTCCCTCTGCGATCAGTTTGGACAAGACCGGGCTGTCAGAGCCCAGCCGATAGGCCTCAAGGATATTTCCCTTGTTTTTGATCACCTTGAACATACGGATGCAGGCTTCCTTTTCTGCGGATTTTATGCGCCTGGTGGGCGTATCCCGCCGGACATGGGGCCTTCGGCGGATTTTATGCGCCTGTCGGCGCGGTATAATGACCACAAGGTCATTATACCATGGAAAAAGATGTGAAACCAGCCCGAATTTGCCGCCTGTGAAGCGAAAAGAGAGTTATTTTCGTCCCTTTTTGCTGATCGTTCTGCAATCTGAAACGGGATTCCACAAATGTGTACAAAGAATGAATAGGGAAATGGAAAATATTTAAGATAAAAGCTGGCCGCAATTTTGGGAATCTCCCTTGCCCGATCCGCGGCGGCATGCTAAAATGATTACACGGTGTATGGGGCTCCTATTTTCAAAGATAAATAGGGAAAAAGTACCGTGAATGAAAAACTGGATAAGCCGTCGGCGTTGGACGGTCTGAACCCGGAACCGGCGAAGGAGAGAGCGTTCGGCACGCCCTACGACGACGTGTTCCGTACCCTGCTGAACGACTGCAGCGAACTGGTTCTTCCCGTTCTCAATGAGATCTTCGGGGAGCATTACTCCGGAACGGAGCACATTGTTTTTTTCGGAAATGAGCATTATCTGAACCGACAGGACGGAAAGGAAGAGCGGAGGATAACGGATTCCGCTTTTACCGTTATTGGAGAAGAGACTACATCCGAAGCTGGGGAAAGTTCCGAAGTTGAGGAATATTTCGAAGCTGGGAAACGTTTCGAAGCTGGGGAACGCTTCGGAGATAGGAAACGCTCCGAAGTCGAGGAACGCTCCGAAGCTGGAGAATGTTCCGAAGCTGGGAAACGCTCCAAAGATGCGCAAAGAACCGCAGGCGGAAGCGAGACCGAAGCGAAAACCGTGCCGCAGGATGCGGGAAGCGCCGCGGTCCGGGGAAAGAAATATCTTTTTGAATGTCAGAGCACGGCGGACAGCAGCCTTCTGATCCGGATCTTTGAATATGCCGCGCAGATTGCGTTGGATGACGGAGAACTGACAGGGAACCGCCTGAAGGTGACGATCCCGCACAGCGCGGTGCTCTTTTTGCGGAGCACGGGGAATACGCCGGAGGAGATGCGGATTGAACTGGCGACACCCGGAGGAACGGTGGAATTCCCGGTCCGTGTGATGAAGATCCGGGATTATACGCTGGAGGAGATCTTCTCGAAGAAGCTGTTGTTTCTGATCCCGTTCTACATCTTTACCCATGAGAAAAGGTTCAGAATGTACGAACAGGATGGTGAAAAACTGGAGCAGCTGAAACGGGAATACGTACGAATAGCCAAACATCTGGAGGCGATGGAGGAAACCGGAGAGATCAGCGTCTATACGAAAAGGACGCTGGCGGAGATGACCGGCCGTGTGACGGAGGGCATCGCCGCAAAATACGCGAATGTTCGGGAAGGGGTGAAGTCGGTTATGGGAGGCAAGATCCTGGAGTACGAAGCGAAGACAATCCTGCGGAGAGGAATTGAGGAAGGCAGAGAAAGGGGCAGACAGGAAGGCATACAGGAAGGCCGCCAGGAAGGAATAGCGGTCGGAAAAAAGGAAGGGATTCTTATTACGCTGTCCGATTTGGTCCGGAAGCGGATGCTCACCGTGGCGGACGCCGCGAAGCAGGCTGGGATAAGTGAAGAAGCTTTTCTGGACCAGGTGCGCCGCTATGAGCAGATGAGCGAATGATCAAAAATTGAACGAGGTTACAGGATTGGGGCATAGTTATACACTGTGCCCTAATCCTGCTTATAAACGGTTTTAAATCTCCCTTGCCCGATCCGCGGCGGCATGCTAAAATGATTACACGGTGTATGGGGCTCCTATTTTCAAAGATAAATAGGGGAAAGTACCGTGAATGAAAAAACAGATAAGCCGTCAGCATTGGACGGCCTGAGACCGAAACCGGCGAAGGAGAGAGCGTTCGGCACGCCCTATGACGATGTGTTCCGTACCCTGCTGAACGACTGCAGCGAACTGGTCCTTCCCGTTCTCAATGAGATCTTCGGGGAACGCTATTCCGGAACAGAGCGCATTGTTTTTTCCGGAAATGAGCATTATCTGAACCGACAGGACGGAAAGGAAGAGCGGAGGATAACGGATTCCGCTTTTACCGTCATTGGGGGAGAGAGTATACCAGAAGATGGGGAACATTCCGAAGATGAAACCGCGCCGCGGGATGCGGGAAGCGCCGCGGTCCTGGGAAAGAAATATCTTTTTGAATGTCAGAGCACAGCGGACAGCAGCCTTCTGATCCGGATCTTTGAATATGCCGCGCAGATTGCGTTGGATGACGGAGAACTGACAGGGAACCGCCTGAAGGTGACGATCCCGCACAGCGCGGTGCTCTTTTTGCGGAGCACGGGGAATACGCCGGAGGAGATGCGGATTGAACTGGCGACACCCGGAGGAACGGTGGAATTCCCGGTCCGTGTGATGAAGATCCGGGATTATACTCTGGAGACGATCTTCTCGAAGAAGCTGTTGTTTCTGATCCCGTTCTACATCTTTACCCATGAGAAAAGGTTCAGGATGTACGAGCAGGACAGCGAGAAACTGGAGCAGCTGAAGCGGGAATACGTACGGATAGCCAAACATCTGGAGACGATGGAGGAAACCGGAGAGATCAGCGTCTATACGAAAAGGACGCTGGCGGAGATGACCGACCGTGTGACGGAGGGAATCGCCGCAAAATACGCAAATGTTCGGGAAGGGGTGAAGTCGGTTATGGGAGGCAAGATCCTGGAGTACGAAGCGAAGACGATCCTGCGGAGAGGAATTGAGGAAGGCAGGGAAAGGGGCAGACAGGAAGGCCGCCAGGAAGGAATAGCGGTTGGAAAAAAGGAAGGGATTCTTATTACGCTGTCCGATCTTGTCCGAAAGCAGATGCTCACCGTGGCGGATGCCGCGAAGCAGGCCGGGATGAGCGAGGAGGCGTTTTTGGCTCAAGTGAGCCGCCATGAGAAACCGGGCTCTATTTTGCAGTGATTTTCTCTTGACAAACGCATTCCCATTGATTATAGTGAATGAAATGATGGACGCCGCGCCGTGCGGGGCGTCCCGATACAGCAGAAGCGGCGCGCCGGTCCGGCCGCCGTGCCAAAGATGATGAAGAAGAGGAGTACAC
>CANQTI010000074.1 GCA_947626725.1 uncultured Eisenbergiella sp. | reverse complement strand
GGCGCCGCCCGGCCGTCCCTGTGCGCGCATTCCTTTTCCGGACACGCTCGCGCTCGGAGAAAAGCGCAATGGTCCTAGACTCAGCGGCGTCCTGGCGGACTTGCTTTGTCAAGGACCAGCGCTTTTCTAACGGTCCGGGAAAATGGAATGCGCGCACAGGGACGGCCGGGCGGCGCCTGCTCTCCGGGAGCCTGCACTTTTTGTGAGCGGCGTTACCGCCGATATTGCGCGAATATTGTGGATTTTTTACTTGACGCGTATCCGTTCCTGTGCTATAGTCGAATAGCAAGATGGATTTAGGGTCTTTTTTTTATGCTCTGATTTGTGGCAGCGGGGGGTTCGCAGAGCGGATTATCCGTTGTATCCGTATGGCGCCGGCCAGCGCAGGGCATCCCACACCGAAAAAGGACCTCTACACATACAGGACAGTCCGCAGCTTTCCATTCACCGTTTCGGTTGGGGAGAGATGACTCGGACAGAGAAAAAGAAAACTTCGCGCGGAGGTAGAGAAATGCGTACAAGGATCACACTGGCATGTACAGAATGCAAACAGCGGAATTACAATACGACGAAGGATAAGAAGACGCATCCGGACCGGATGGAAATTAAGAAGTATTGCAGATTCTGCAAGCGTCACACGGTGCATAAGGAGACGAAATAAACCATCTTTCTGTGCCTGGAAAGGAGTTTCGTATGCCAAAGGAAGGAAAGACACCCGGAACGAAGTTCTTCGACGGTGTCAAAGCCGAATTTAAAAAGATCATCTGGCCGGACAGGGATACTCTGTTGAAGCAGTCCGTTGTTGTCGTCGCTATCACGATCATCCTGGGCGTGATCATCGCTCTGGTCGATATGGTTGTGCAGTATGGCGTTAATTTCCTGACAATGTGACGGTGAGGAGAATTATATGGCAGAAGCAAAATGGTATGTGGCGCATACCTATTCCGGATATGAGAACAAGGTGAAAGCCGACCTTGAAAAGACCATCGAGAACCGGCACCTGGAAGAAGAAATCCTGGAGGTCCGCGTCCCCATGCAGGAAGTTGTGGAGATGAAAAACGGTGCGCGCAGGACCGTGCAGAAAAAGCTGTTTCCGGGTTACGTCCTGGTCAACATGATCATGAATGATGACACCTGGTATGTTGTTCGCAATACCAGGGGTGTGACCGGTTTCGTCGGACCGGGGAGCAAGCCGGTCCCGCTGACAGAGGCGGAAATGAAGCCGCTGGGAATTCGGTCAGAGACCGTCACCATTGATTTTACGGAAGGAGATGCGATCGTCGTCGTCGCCGGACCGTGGAAGGATACGGTGGGCGTTGTGCAGAAGATCGATCATAACAAGCAGACCGCGACCATCAATGTGGAATTGTTCGGCAGAGATACGCCTGTGGAACTGGGGTTTGCGGAAGTGAGGAAGCTGCAGTAAGAATATCCGCTGCATGCAGAATGGGTGTTCGCCGGAGGGCTCCATCGGGCCGTCCGTTGAGCTGTGGAAGCAGCGCCCCGCCCGGGGGAGTACGCTGCGCCATACCACATTATATTTAGGAGGTGCCTAAAATGGCAAAAAAAGTTACTGGTTATATCAAGTTACAGATCCCTGCTGGCAAGGCAACACCGGCCCCTCCGGTCGGCCCTGCACTCGGTCAGCACGGCGTCAACATCATGGAGTTCACCAAGCAGTTTAATGCCAGAACCGCTGACAAGGGAGACGTCATTATCCCTGTGGTCATCACTGTGTATGCGGACAGAAGTTTCAGCTTCATTACCAAGACTCCGCCTGCCGCGGTGCTGCTGAAAAAAGCCTGCAATTTAAAGAGCGGATCCGCGGTCCCCAATAAGACCAAGGTAGCCACAATCTCTAAAGATAAGGTCCGTGAAATTGCGGAGCTGAAAATGCCCGATCTGAACGCTGCGAGCGTGGAAGCCGCCATGAGCATGATCGCCGGTACGGCGAGAAGTATGGGGATCGTCGTAGAGGACTGAGCGTTTGATGGCCGGCAGCTTTTGAAGAGGCTGCCAGACAGTATAAATCTGGGAGTAACGGCCCGAAGAGGCGTTACGTTATCAACCAATGGAGGAAATGAACATGAAGCATGGTAAGAAATATCGCGAGACCGCCAAGCTGGTGGACCGCACAACCTTTTATGAGCCCACAGATGCGATCGCGCTGGTGAAGAAGACGGCGGTGGCGAAGTTTGACGAGACGGTTGAAGTCCACATCAGGACTGGATGTGACGGCCGTCACGCGGAACAGCAGGTCCGCGGCGCGGTAGTGCTGCCCAGCGGCACGGGCAAGACGGTAAGGGTGCTTGTGTTTGCCAAGGGGACGAAGCTGGACGAAGCGCAGGCGGCCGGTGCGGATTTTGTGGGCGGCGATGAGCTGATCCCGAAGATCCAGCATGACGGATGGCTGGACTTTGATGTGGTAGTGGCTACCCCCGATATGATGGGCGTAGTAGGACGCCTCGGCCGTATTCTGGGGCCTAAGGGGTTAATGCCCAATCCCAAGGCCGGCACGGTCACCATGGATGTGACCAAAGCCATTAAGGATATCAAAGCCGGTAAGATCGAGTATCGACTTGACAAATCCAATATCATTCATGCGCCTATCGGCAAGGCTTCCTTTACACAGGAAGCGCTGGAGGAAAACTACAACGCGCTGATCGATGCGATTGCGAAGGCGAGACCCAGCGTTCTGAAAGGCCAGTATATGAAGAGCGTTACGCTGGCGACCACGATGGGGCCTGGCGTGAAGGTCTCCACGGCGAAATATAATTAAACGAAGATCAAAAGAAGACCCCGGCCTCGTCAAGGCCGGGGTTTTGAAACCTGTTCTGAGGGGACGGTCCGCGCATGAGCACCAGAAAGAAAAAGAAGAAGAAAAAAAAGAATAATGCGAAAATCTTTCTGCTGACACTGCTGCTCACGATAGCTGTCGGAGGCGTTTTTCTGGTGGGCATCTGGGCGGTCGGGAAACCGGACACGGCCGGCCTGGCAGTGTGGAGAGAGAAGGTCGGCAGAGCAGATGCGGCGGCTTCCGGTCAGGGCGAGGCATCCGTCGATGATCCAGAGATCCTTAGCGCGGATGCGTTCGGGAGCGGAGCAGATGCGTCCGAAAACGGTGGGGACGGAACAGGCGGGAGCGGCACGGCTGCGCCTGGAAACGGCGGGACCGGGACGGATGGAAACGGGATGGATACGGGAGGGAACGGTGTCGGCGCAAACGGAGACGGAAGCCGTTACGGCGCGCTGTTGGCAGACCCGGAGCTCTGCCGTGAACAGAATGTCTACCCGATGGAGACTGCGGATCCGGAAGAAGTTTCGCTGGTGTTTGCGGGCGATATCCTTTTCGATGACCATTATGCTGTCATGGCCAGTCTGCAGCAGCGGGGAGGGCGGCTGGAAAGCTGTTTTTCCGAAAAAGTGCTGGATGTCACGCGCGGCGCGGATATTTTTATGGTCAACAACGAATTCCCTTATACTGACAGGGGAGAGCCCATGCCAGATAAAAAATTCACGTTCCGTGCGAAGCCTGTATACGCATCCTATCTTTTGGACATGGGCGCAGACGTGGTGTCGCTGGCCAATAACCATGCCCATGATTATGGACAGATTTCGCTGACGGATACGCTGGATACGCTGGCCAATCTGGGAATGCCCTGGGTAGGAGCGGGGAGAAATTTGGAGGAAGCTTCCAGACCGGTTTATTTCATCGCCAATGATATCAAGATAGCGATTCTTTCGGCGACGCAGATCGAACGGATGGATAATCCCAGCACGAAGGGGGCAACCGAAACGGAACCGGGCGTATTTCGGTGCCTGAATATCACCCGACTTTTGCAGGAAATAGAGGAAGCAAAGCAAAACAGCGATTTCGTGATTGTCTACGTGCATTGGGGAACAGAAAATAAAGTGGAGGTGGATTGGGCGCAGGAGGAACAGGGGCCGCAGATCGCGCAGGCGGGAGCGGACCTGATCATCGGGGACCATCCCCATATTCTGCAGCCCATTGGTTATTGCGGCAGCGTTCCGGTAGTTTACAGCCTGGGAAATTTCTGGTTCAATTCCAAAACGCTGGATAACTGCCTGATTCGCGTGAAGTTGGATCAGAACGGCCTGAAAAGTCTGCAGTTTCTTCCTGGCGTTCAGAGCGGCTGTGCCGTGTCTCTGGCGGAAGGGGAAGAAAAGGATCGGATTCTTTCCTATATGAGAAGCATTTCCCCCGGTGTCTCCATTGACGCGGACGGATTCATCACAAAGGCGGAGTGATCTGTCAATTTCCGCGCTCCCCTCTGCCTTTTGGGCAGACCAGAATCCCGCGGAAACCAGGAAACCGGAGGCAGAAATCGACGGAAAAGTGAAAACAATGCTTGACAGCCATCCTGTACCTGTGTTATGGTGAGAAAGGTTGAAAAGACCGTGCCGAAGACAGCAGGTACCGGCGAACCGGTGTAAGGGAAAGCGCCTGCCGAGGAATGAAGAGTCAGGAACCGACTATGAACCTCTCTGTCTTTGTGCGGAGAGGTTTTTTGATCAGGGGTATTTGAACAGTGGAAATGCCGCCTGGAGAAGATCCCTCTTTTATTCCGGCGATGCGGAATGCAGTTCCTCACCGCCCGGCAAGGAAATCTGTAAGGAGGTAAGAAAATGGCAAAAGTTGAGCTCAAAAAGCCCGTCGTCGCTGAGATTTCCGAAGCGATCAGGGATGCCCAGTCCGTAGTCCTGGTGGATTATCGCGGTCTGACCGTCGAGCAGGATACTGCTCTTCGTAAGAAGCTGCGTGACGCAGGCATCACCTACAAGGTGTACAAAAACACCATGATGAATTTCGCTTTCAAGGGAACCGACATCGAGGGGCTTGCGCCCTATCTGAACGGGCCGTCTGCGATCGCTATTTCCAAGACTGACGCTACCGCGCCGGCGAGGGAAGTGGCTGATTTCGCCAAGACAGCTGATAAGCTGGAGATTAAGGGCGGTGTAGTGGAAGGCAGCGTCTATGACGCGGCCGGCATCATGGAGATTGCGAAGATCCCCGGAAGAGAAGCGCTTGTTTCCAGATTGCTGGGCAGCATGCAGTCCCCGCTCGCGAATCTGGCTCGTGTTCTGCAGCAGATCGCGGAGAAAAATTCGGAAGCAGCCCCTGCGGAGACCGCGGCGGCGGAATGAGAAGAACTGCGGCATAGGATGAACCGCAGCGTAGTTTTTAATGAAATGGAGGAAAACTAAAATGGCTAAGTTTACAACTCAGGAATTTATTGATGCGATCAAGGAGATGACCGTATTAGAACTGAACGATCTGGTCAAGGCGTGCGAGGAAGCTTTCGGTGTGTCTGCTGCTGCAGGCGTTGTAGTTGCGGCTGCCGGCCCTGCTGAGGAAGTGGAAGAAAAGACCGAGTTCAACGTTGAGCTGACGGAGATCGGCCCCAACAAGGTTAAGGTTATCAAGGTCGTTCGTGAAGTGACCGGTCTTGGCCTGAAGGAAGCGAAGGATGTTGTTGACAATGCGCCGAAGAACGTGAAGGAAGCCGTTTCCAAGGACGAAGCGGAAGAGATCAAGAAGAAACTGGAGGCGGAAGGCGCCAAGGTTACCCTTAAATAATCGAGGAAATCTTTATGGCAGCCGCCTTGCAGAGCAAGAGAGAGCGCTGGAAGCGTCCGCATATGCGGACGCTTCTTTTTTAGTGAGCGGTCGGAGGAGACTGGCAAGAATCTTTGCGGGCGCCATTCCTCGGAAAAAGCCCGCAGAAACTGCACCGGCACTTTTGGCCTGAGGAAAATTCCCGTGAAAATCTTTGCAAAGTTAATAAAATTTTTGTTGACTTAGTGCTTGACTTGTGATATATTGTAGGTTGCATTACTGTGTTGGAGTGCGCTGTTTTTGTGTGTAATTCCGAACATTTTGTGGCTGAGAATATGAAGAACGGGGTGAAATGTCGATGGAAAAAAACAGAATACGTCCTATTGCCGTTGGCAAGAACATACGTATGAGTTACGCGCGACGGAAAGAAGTATTGGAGATGCCCAACCTGATCGAAGTTCAGAAGAATTCGTACAGGTGGTTTCTTACCGAAGGCCTCAGAGAGGTTTTCGATGATATTTCTCCGATATCCGACTACAGCGGCCATCTGAGTCTGGAATTTGTAGACTTTGAGCTGTGCGAAGACGATGTGAAATATTCGATCGAAAAGTGCAAGGAGAGAGATGCGACGTATGCTGCTCCCCTGAAGGTGAAAGTACGCCTTTATAATAAGGAAAAAGAAGAAATCAACGAGCACGAGATCTTCATGGGCGATTTGCCCCTGATGACGGAGACGGGTACTTTCGTGATCAACGGCGCAGAACGTGTCATTGTCAGCCAGCTAGTGCGTTCCCCCGGCATATACTATGGAATCGGCCATGATAAGATCGGTAAGCGTCTGTTTTCCTGCACCGTTATCCCCAACAGGGGTGCGTGGCTGGAATATGAAACGGACTCCAACGATATCTTTTATGTTCGTGTGGATCGGACGAGAAAGGTTCCGATCACGGTTCTGTTGCGTGCACTGGGCGTAGGGACCAATGACGAGATCCGCGAGCTGTTCGGTGACGAGCCCAAGATTGAGGCAAGCTTTACCAAGGATACCGCGGAGAATTACCAGGAAGGTCTGCTGGAGCTGTACAAGAAGATTCGTCCCGGTGAGCCGCTGAGCGTGGAGAGCGCCGAGAGCCTGATCAATGCCATGTTCTTTGATCCCAGGCGGTACGATCTGGCGAAGGTGGGAAGATATAAATTCAACAAAAAATTGATGTTCCGCAACCGGATCGCCGGACATGTGCTGGCGGAGGATGTCGTGGATCTTTCGACGGGTGAAGTGTTGGCGGCGGCCGGCACGAAGCTGACCCGGGAGATGGCCGACGAGATCCAGAACAGTGCCATCCCTTATGTCTATATTCAGACAGAAGAGAAGAAGGTCAAGGTTCTTTCCAGCATGATGGTGGATCTGACTCACTTCGTGGACTGCAATCCCAGGGAACTGGGGATCACGGAACTGGTATATTATCCTGTGCTGGCTCAGATCCTGGAGCAGTATTCGTCCGATCCGGAGGCGCTGGCGGAAGCCATTCATCGGAACGTGCATGAGCTGATCCCGAAGCATATTACTAAGGAAGATATTATCGCTTCCATTAACTATAACATTCATCTGGAATACGGCATCGGAAACGATGACGATATCGATCATCTGGGCAATCGCCGCATTCGTGCGGTCGGGGAACTGCTCCAGAACCAGTACCGGATCGGCCTTTCCCGTCTGGAACGCGTGGTGCGCGAGCGCATGACAACCCATGACGCGGAGGAGATCACCCCCCAGGTGCTGATTAACATTAAGCCTGTACAGTCCGCTGTGAAGGAATTCTTCGGTTCCTCCCAGCTGTCCCAGTTCATGGACCAGAACAACCCGTTGGGTGAGCTGACTCACAAGCGCCGCCTTTCCGCCCTGGGCCCTGGCGGTTTGTCCCGTGACCGCGCCGGATTTGAGGTGCGTGACGTACATTATTCCCATTACGGGAGGATGTGCCCCATCGAGACGCCTGAAGGTCCCAACATCGGTTTGATCAATTCGCTGGCGAGCTACGCTAAGATCAACGAGTACGGCTTTGTGGAAGCGCCGTACCGCAAGATAGACAAATCCGATCCTATGAATCCCCGCGTGACCAACGAGGTGGTCTACATGACGGCGGATGAAGAGGATAATTACCATGTGGCGCAGGCCAACGAGGAGCTGGATGCGGAAGGACATTTCGTACGCCCTAATGTTGCGGGCCGTTATCGGGATGAAACTTCCGAGTATCCCCGGGCAATGTTCGATTATATGGATGTTTCTCCGCAGATGGTGTTCTCCGTGGCGACGGCATTGATCCCGTTCCTTCAGAACGATGATGCCAACCGCGCGCTGATGGGCTCCAACATGCAGCGTCAGGCGGTGCCGCTTCTGACTACCGAGGCCCCTGTGGTGGGCACCGGCATGGAAGTGAAGGCCGCTGTGGACTCCGGTGTCTGTGTTGTGGCGAAGAAAGCCGGTGTGGTGGACTATGTTTCTTCCAAGATTATCCGCATCACCTGCGATGATGGGGAGAAGATGGAATATCATCTTTCCAAGTTCGCCAGAAGCAATCAGTCCAACTGCTATAATCAGCGTCCTATCGTATTTAAAGGCAATCATGTAGAGGCCGGACAGGTTATCGCGGACGGTCCTTCCACTGCGGACGGCGAACTGGCGCTGGGCAAGAATCCGCTGATCGGATTTATGACCTGGGAAGGTTACAATTATGAGGATGCGGTTCTCCTGAGCGAAAGACTCGTAATGGACGATGTCTATACGTCCGTTCACATTGAGGAATATGAGGCGGAGGCGCGCGATACCAAGCTGGGACCCGAGGAGATCACCCGGGACGTGCCCGGCGTGGGCGACGATGCGCTGAAGGATCTGGATGACAGAGGCATCATCCGTGTGGGCGCTGAGGTCCGCGCCGGCGATATCCTGGTGGGCAAGGTGACGCCCAAGGGAGAAACGGAGCTGACAGCGGAAGAGCGTCTGCTGCGCGCGATCTTCGGTGAGAAGGCGCGGGAGGTGCGTGATACTTCCCTGAAGGTGCCCCACGGCGAATACGGCATTGTGGTGGACGCGAAGGTGTTTACCAGGGAGAACGGCGATGAGCTTGCCCCCGGCGTCAATCAGGCGGTGCGCATTTATATCGCGCAGAAGAGAAAGATTTCCGTAGGCGATAAAATGGCCGG
>CANQTI010000073.1 GCA_947626725.1 uncultured Eisenbergiella sp. | reverse complement strand
GGAACACGAGGCGCAATCGTTTCGCCTGGCGGCTGTATCTGAGGAGCCTGAAGGGAAGAGGGAGGATCCCGGCCTACGCTTCGCCTGCCAGGCGGAAAGATCACAGCGGACTGCCGCCCTGCTATACCTTCGTCGGGGACATCGAGCCGTTTTATTGTGAGACCCTCGAATACGGAAGGCGTCTGCGGGCGGTCGGTGTGGAAGCGCAGGTGGATGTTTATCGCGGATTTTACCACGCGTACGACATGATGCATCCGGAGGCGGAGGACGCGAAACGGGCCGCAAAACGGTTCATAGAACAGTTCCGGGCGGCCTGTGAAAGATATACCGCGCCGCAGGATGGGGTGTGAAGGGTCGGCGGATGATATGAGAAAAAAATAAAAATGTATGCTGAGAGCATACCAAAGATATTTATATTTTTCATATACTTGATTTATAACAAACGGAGCGGAGTGAAATGATGGATGCGCTGGACCATTATTGATCAAGACGCCGGTTTGGAAGCATACGAAATAATTGGAGAAAAAGGAGGAAATGGTTATGAATGGATTGTTATCGGAAAAAGAAGTATTGAGGAGATTAGGAATAAAAGATTTTAGACATTTAACAAAAGCGAATGTGTTGGAGCTTGCCTCGATGCTGGACAAGATGAATCCGAAGGTCGCGCGAAAGGCTCTCGATCAATTTCCGAAGTTTGTTGATACAGCAAAAGAAATGCTTGCGGATTATAAGGCGATCCTTGATAAGAGGGTCAAAGAAAATGATAGGAGCGTTCAAGCTGTCTATAATTCATGTAATAAGATTATTGCTTTGCTGCAGGAAGAACTGTATAATGAGAAATTAACTTTTTCTGATAAGCGGTATATTATTCAAAAGATAAAAGACGTTGCTGATATGATGGGCAGGAAAGATACTAAAAATACAATGAGGACCTGCAGCACGAATAAGGAACTCGGTGAGGCCATCAAAAACAATGCGGACTATATTTGCATTGAAGGAGATGCGAAGAAGGCCTATTTGAAGATTGCGGCGGCAGGAAAGGTGGCGTGGGCTGTATGCTTCGGCGCATTGGCAGTGGCGGTTACGACTATCATTGCTGCTCAGGTGACCGCCCCGTTTACCGGCGGCCTGAGTGAAGCGACTATGTTTGCGTTGGCCGGTCCAAGCATTGGCGTTGCTACAGGTACGCTTGGTTTTGCTGCGTTTCCCGCAGTTTTAATCGCCGTTGCGGCGGGAGGTGTAGGTGCGCTGAACAAATTAAGGGATAATTATCGAATCATAAAGAAAACGGATGATTGTGTTATATTGAAGCTGAAATAAGTGCTCATACAGATCGCCTTGTTAGAACGGAGAAAAATAATGGGCCTGTTCAATTCCCCCAAAAAACTCAAAAAGATCCCCAGCGATCTGGTGTCCTACATCCAGATCGAGACAGAGGCGATACGGGACTCCAATGATAAGATGATGATCTCCTCCTATTGCCTCAGCAAGCTGGATACGGTCAACTGGTATCTGGAGCTGCTGGAAACGGGATCCGAAAAATACATCGTGCCTCAGAGTAAGGCGCACCTGGAGATGGTGCGGGATCAGCTCATGGAGTGTCACAAAAATATCATGAGCGTCAAGATCGCCAGGCCCGGCGAGAGGCCCGTCCTCGACATCAAATATCCGAAGGGATATGAGGGATAAATTTTCCGGATCGGGAGGATCTTGCGCTTGAACATGCGCTTCCCGGACGGGTGCGCGGACAGCCAGGATCGTTCCGGGGCGCTCTGAAAATCGGAAGGTGGTGAGGATCATGGATATCAAAGAAGTGCTTTACCGGTTGAATCCGCCCTGCGGCAAGTGCCCCTATAAGCTGGGGACTGTAAAGACGGTTGCGAATCCGTGCCCGCAGTGCAGGGCGAACGGATATCAGTTCTACGAGCGCATCAAGAACGGGAAGCTGAACAGCTGAACAGACGCCGCGGACGGCGGCGGGAAAAACGTGACAGTGACGGCAGAAAAATGGCAGGCGGCAGCAGGGGAAAAATGCGCCTTGCAGATTTTTATGGTCATGAACGGAATGCGGTCGGATGGGAGCGGGAGTGAAAAACCCCGCTCCTTTTTTTGTGTATCGGGAGAAGGAGTCTGCCGGACCGGAACAGACATTTCCGGGAACGAAGCAGACGTTTCCGGGAACGAAGCAGGAATGCCGGGAGCGGGAACGGTTTTCCGGAACCGCCATGAGATAGAAGTTTACTTTGCGGCAAAATGGGAGTAAGATAGAGGAAGCAAAAGAGGGCCGTCCAAAGGCGGACGGACTGCGAAGGAGGAAAACGATATGGAGCTTTCAGATCGCGGGCTGAGCCTGCTGAAAAAAGGACAGAAGGGGCTTTTTTACGCGATATTCAGCCGGGTGGGCATCATGATCGTACTGCTGCTTTTGCAGGCCGCGTTTTTGTTCCTGATGCTGTACCGGTTCGCGCAGTTCCTGCCGCATCTGTTCGGCGGGACGGTGGTGTTCACGGTTTTCATGGTGCTCTATCTGATCAACAGCAGGATCGACCCCACGGCGAAGATCACGTGGCTGATCGTGATCATGCTGCTGCCAGTGTTCGGCGCGCTGCTTTTCTGGTATACCCAGAGCGAGATCGGGCATCGGGCCGTGCAGGGACGGCTGGAACAGCTGATCGGGCAGACGAAAGAAAAGATCGGGCAGGACGAAGCCGCATGGGAAGCGCTGGAGCAGGCGGATCCGGAGGAGGCGGCGTTAGCGCGCTATGTGCGCAGGAGCGGCTGTTTTCCCGTGTACTCCCACACGGATGCGACGTATTTTCCTTCCGGGGAAGCGAAATTTGAGGCCATGCTCCCGCAGCTAAAGGCGGCGAAGCACTTCATTTTCATGGAATATTTTATCATCGAAGAAGGGCTCATGTGGGGCAGGATCCTGGAGATCCTGGCGGAAAAGGTCCGGGAGGGCGTGGAGGTGCGCGTCATGTACGACGGCACCTGCGAATTTTCCACGCTCCCCTTCAATTATCCGAAGAAGATGAAGGAGCTGGGCATCAGGTGCAAGATGTTCGCGCCCGTCACGCCGTTCCTTTCCACCCACTATAATTACCGGGATCATCGCAAGATCCTGGTGATCGACGGCCATACGGCCTTCACCGGCGGCGTGAACCTGGCGGACGAATACATCAATCAGCGGGAGCGGTTCGGACACTGGAAGGATACCGCCATCATGCTGAAGGGGGAGGCGGTCAGGAGCTTTACGCTGCTGTTCCTGCAGATGTGGAACATCACGGAAAAGGAAGCCGTGTTCGATCCGTATCTGGAAGCGCCGGCAAAGGGAGTCGTGGCTGATCGGTATTTGGACGGGGAGGAAAAGAAAACCGTCGATCCGCATTCGGAAGCGCCGGAGAAGGGAACCCTGTCTGTCCCGCATTCAGAAGTGTCGGAAAAGGCCGCGAAAGAGGGCAGCGGCTTCGTGCTCCCGTTCGGGGACTGCCCGCTGGACGGCGATAAGGTGGGCGAACGGATCTATATGGATATCCTGAACCGGGCCGTGAAGTATGTCCACATCATGTCTCCCTATCTGATCCTGGACGGGGAGATGGAGACCGCGCTGAAGTTCGCGGCGGAGAAGGGCGTGGAGGTGAAGCTGATCCTGCCGGGCATTCCGGATAAACCCATGCCCTACGCGCTGGCGAAGGGCCACTACCGCTCCCTGCTGGATTCCGGCGTGGAGATCTATGAATATACGCCCGGCTTCGTTCATGCCAAGGTATTCGTCAGCGACGACTGCCGCGCGGTGGTGGGCACCATCAACCTGGATTACCGCAGCCTCTATCACCATTTCGAATGCGCGTCCTATCTGTACCGGACCGCATGCATTCCGCAGATCGAGGCGGATTTTGAGGAAACGCTGGCCAAATGCCGCCGGGTGACGCCGGAGACGGTGAAGAACGAAAAGTGGACCGTGAAGCTGAAGGGCTTCGTCCTGAAGGCGGTCGCACCGCTGCTTTAAGGGCAGTACTGCGGGAAAATATAGAGAAAGGCGGTTTTGCCGGTATGGCTGGAAAAATCCGCTTCTGTGAATGGAAAAGCTGCCGTGTCATGATCACGGCAGCTTTTTATTCCCCTTGCGTACCCAGCAGCTTTTCCTCGTGGGCAAACAGCAGGTCGTTCGCCTGCTGGATACTCATTCCTTTCTGCATGGCAAACAGGATCAGGGCATCCCGCTCGCATTTGGCATATAACTCCAGGTTGCCGGAAAGCTTGAGCATTTGCTGTGTTTCGTCTGTGGAAAGCCGCATCCCGAAAGCCAGAGCGATCAGCTTGTCGCGGGAAGGGGTACGTTTCCCGGAAAAAATCTGGTAAACATATACGCGGTCCAATAAGGATGCGCGCGCGACATCTCCCCGTTTCAGCCTTTTTTTACGCAGAAGGAGGGTCAGATGTTGGGCAAGCGGTTGTGTGCGGGGAAGGAGATGAGCCCGATTGACGGACAGATAATCCTCGATGTCTGTGACGGCTTTGAGCTCGTTGCGCAGCGTTTCGGTGTTTTTATATGCAGTATTTGATTCTGCATTTATGGCGGCAGCAGGACCCGCTTTTTTTGCGTTTGTAGGACCCGCTTTTTTTGCGTTCATCTTGCACCCCTCTTTTCTTTTTGCTATAATTATAGCAAATGTTCGGAATTATGACAAGAAGGGACAGGGGCCATAGGGACGGAATATGGCAGAAGTCACAGAGATGGAATATGAACAACTCCGGCTGATTAAACGGAGTGAAAAGGGTATCGTGGAACTGGTACGGGAAAAGGACAGCGGAAAGCCCTGTGTCCGGAAGCTGTTGAACGGCAGATATCCCGTGTATGCGGTGCTGAAGGAGTGTGTCCATCCGGGACTGCCCAGACTGTATGAAGTGATTCAGGATGAGGACACTGTTACGGTCATAGAGGAATATATAGAGGGACAATCTCTTGGCAGCGTAAGGCTGTCGGAAGGACAGATCAAAAAGGCAGTGCGGGAATTGTGTCAGGTGTTGGAGTTCCTTCATGGAAAGGGGATCATTCACCGGGATATTAAACCGTCCAATATTCTTCTGGCGGCAGACGGGCACATCCGTCTGATTGATTTTGATGCGGCCCGGATGCAAAAGGACGATTTGGAACAGGATACGAGACTGTTGGGCACCCGAGGATATGCGCCGCCAGAGCAATACGGTTTTGCGCAGACAGACGAGCGGACAGATATTTATGCGCTGGGAGTGACGCTGCGTCAGCTTTTGGGGACGTATGCACAGCGCCTTTGTTATAAAAGGATTTTGCTGAAGTGTACAGAGCTGGACCCGGATAAGCGATATCAGTCTGTCCGTCAGGTGAGACGGGCTTTCGCTTTTGCAGGACGGTTTCCGCTGTGGGTGTGCGGGGCGGTGTTCTTTTTTGCGGTTCTTTCCTGTGTGCTTCTGCTGTGGGGCATATATGGAAATACGGGGAAGGCGCTTACGGTCCTTCCTGCGCCGGACGATCCGCACTGGGACGGAGAGACGGGGACGGCGGTGTGGGAGAATGTCCCGGATTCCGGTGAGGGGGGCGCTGTGGCGTTTCGATGGAGACTTTATCGGTCAAAGACGCCGCCTGCCCCGGACAGTGAGGACTGGCTGCGGACAGGGATGGCCACCGGCAATCTGCCGAATGATATGGATTTCCTTTACAGTCTGGTGTCGGAACTGGAGGGTGACGGGACCTACTATTTTACGGTATCCGCGCTGGGAGACGGCGTTCATTTCGCGGACAGTCCATATGCGGTTTCGGACGCGTTCACATATACGGGAGAAGACGCGCCGCCGCTGCCTGCGCCCACAGGACTGGCATGGAAAATTCAGGATGGTGAACTGGGACAGGAATTTGTCGCCACCTGGGATAACCTCGAGGAGTATGCTGACAAGGATATTTTTGACGTATGGGTGTATGATAAATCCGGCACCTGTGTGACAAACAGCTACCTGACCAAAGAAGATATTGTCAGCCTGGGCAGGGGTGGGATCCGGATTCGGAGCGAATATCTGTCAGAAAGGGGAAACGCCTGGCGCTTTACGGTCCGGGTCTATACCTCCAGACCGAATGAATACCGTTCTTTTGAAATGCCGGAGCCTGTGCCGGAGGCATATCTGAGTCCCTGGTGTTATTACGAAACATACGGTGTCAAGTGACTGTTTCAAAGTAGCTGTCATACACAAGGAAGGTTGGTGGATCATGAAAATCACATGGATAGGACATTCCTGTTTCCGGGTGGAGACGGAAAGCTGGTCGGTCGTTCTGGATCCTTATGCGGACGGGTCCGTGCCGGGATATCGGCCGGTGCGGGAGAAGGCGAATCAGGTGTTATGCAGCCATGAACACGGCGACCACAATGCGAGGGGCTGCGTGACGCTCGAACCCGCCGGGAACAAGGCCGTGCCGCTGGAAGTGACGCGGTTGGAAACGTATCACGATGATGTGCGGGGTACGAAGCGCGGTCCGAATACGATTCATCTGCTCTCGGACGGTGTCTGCAGGATCGCACATTTGGGAGATCTGGGCTGCGGGCCGGAGCCTGAGCAGAAGGCGGCGCTTACCGGTTTGGATCTTCTGATGATTCCGGTGGGCGGTTTTTTCACCATCGATGCGGCGCAGGCGGCCGGACTGGTCCGGGAGCTGAAGCCGAAGCGCGTGATCCCGATGCATTATCGGAGCGCGGAGGGAGGCTACGATGTGATCAGCACGGCAGAGCCGTTTTTGCGGGAGATGAAAAATGTTATCAGGTTGGAGAGTGCTCAGTATACCTTGGATGAAGAAGCGCCTCTGGTTTCCACACCGCTGGTGATTGTTCTGACCCCTCAGAACGGAGAGTAAATCAGTTGTATGGAATATGGCGGTGTGTCCGCGAGAGAGAGACGGCTGCGGTTTCTGTGAAATCGCGGCCGTTTTTTTTTGAGGAATGTAAAAATATGACAAAAAAAAGTATTTGATCGCCACGTTTTCCTGTAAAGTTATGCAAAGAATTACATATCGGAAAATATGGTGTTGCCAGACGAAGAATTATAGTGTAAAATAGGGGGAACGGGCGTGGCAGTGTGTGCGCGGAAGAAAGATTATCGATCGAATCAAACCGATATTAAATATTATGATGGAGGAGATACCATGACAAAAGCACAGATTTTGAAGAAAGAGATTTTGAGCCAGTACCGCAGCGTAAGGCAATTTGCATTGGAGATGCAGATCCCTTACAGCACACTGGTGACCGCCCTGGAAAGAGGAATTGACGGGATGGCCTACGGGACAGTGATCAAGATGTGCAACAAGCTGAATTTAAATCCGGTGGATTTCAGTTCTCTGGAACGGGATACCACGATCAGCGAGCAGCTGTTGGAAAATCACGTGATGCAGTATTATGTGAAGCTCAATCAGGAAGGGCGGGACAAGATCCTGGGACTGATGGAGGATTTCATTCAGATCAAGAAATATAAAGCGAAGTGATTGCCGGCCGGCAGCGGCCTGCGGCAGGGCATGGACGGAGGATGAAAAGGAAAGATGCATTATGACTATCTGATAGCCGGAACAGGATTATTTGCAGCTGTGTTCGCGCATGAGATGCGTGTGCGCGGCAAAAAGGTCCTTCTGGTAGAAAAGCGGAATCATATTGCGGGGAACATATATACGGAAAAAGTGATGGGTATCAATGTGCACAAATATGGTGCCCATATTTTTCACACTTCCGACAGGGAAGTGTGGGATTATGTGAACCGTTTTGCGGAATTCAACCATTACATCAATTCCCCGGTAGCGATTTATCAGGATGAACTCTATAATCTTCCTTTTAATATGAACACCTTCAGCCGTCTGTGGAATGTGCGGACACCGGCCCAGGCGAAGGCGAAAATTGCGGAGCAAATCGGGGAGCTTCATATTACGGAGCCGCGGAATCTGGAGGAGCAGGCCCTTTCCCTGGCGGGACGCGATGTGTACGAGAAGCTGGTGAAAGGGTATACAGAGAAGCAATGGGGCAGGGATTGCCGGGAACTGCCCGCTTTCATCATCAGAAGGCTGCCTCTGCGATTCACCTTCGACAACAATTATTTTAACGACCCATATCAGGGGATCCCCAAAGGCGGCTATACGCAGATTGTGGAGAAGCTGTTGGAAGGCTGTCCGGTGCGTACCGGGATTTCCTGTCAGGAATTCATCCGGCAGAACGGCGGAAAGCCGGAGGGACAGCGGGATGAATGGGATAAGCTGGTCTATACGGGCATGATCGACGAGTATTATGGCTACTGCTACGGTGCGCTGGAATACCGTTCTCTCCGATTTGAGACGCAGGAGCTGCCGGACGAGGACAATTATCAGGGGAATGCGGTGGTCAACTACACGGAGCGGGAAGTGCCCTGGACGCGCATCATCGAGCATAAGCATTTTGAGTTCGGGACAGGCGCGGGCACGGTCATCACGAAAGAATATCCTGCGGAGTGGAAGCCGGGGGATGAGCCCTATTATCCCATCAACGATGAGAAAAATGGGCGGCTTTACGAGCGGTACGCACAGCTGGCCGCGCGGGAGGAGAACGTTCTCTTTGGCGGCCGCCTGGGACAGTACCGATATTACGACATGGACAAGGTGATCCGCAGCGCCCTGGACCTGGCTGCAGCCCAGCGATAACACCGCCCGCAAAAAGTGCAGGCCCCCGGAGAGCAGGCGCCGCCCGGCCGTCCCTGTGCGCGCATTCCTTTTCCGGACACGCTCGCGCTCGGAGAAAAGCGCAATGGTCCTTGACAAAGCAAGTCCGCCAGGACGCCGCTGAGTCT
>CANQTI010000072.1 GCA_947626725.1 uncultured Eisenbergiella sp. | reverse complement strand
TATCTCCACCACTCTGAATAAGAGAGAACACAATATGGAATTTTCTTATCAATACGATGTGTATCATACAACACAAAATACCTCCTGTCAATAAACAGGAGATATATTTTGCCGGATTTTTATGAAAAATGAAACTTCTCACAGACTATTACCGAAAAAAAGAATCTTCCCGCCTTTTCGCAGGAAGATTTCACGGAAAAACTTCATTAAAGAAACGAGACACCTCAGCCTGTCTTGAGCCGGAACTTCTGCTGCTCCCGTTCTCCTTCTATCTTTTCGATCTGCGCGCCGAGCTTCTGGAGCTTTAAGTGAAAATCCTCATACCCGCGCTCAATATAGCGAATGTCGTCCACCGTGGACATTCCTTCCGCCGACAGGGCCGCGATCACCAGCGCCGCCCCAGCACGCAGGTCTGGAGCACTGATACCAGCCCCCGTATAACAGGATACGCCGTCAATAATGGCGGTCATGCCTTCCACTTTGATGTTGGCTCCCATCCGGACCAGTTCTTCCACATAGCGAAAACGATTTTCAAAGATCGTTTCCGTCACAATGCTGGTTCCTTCCGAAAGTCCCAGTGTCACCACGATCTGGGGCTGCATGTCCGTGGGGAATCCCGGATAGGGAAGCGTCTTCACGTGCGTATGACGAAGCGGTCCTTTCGAAATAACGCGAACAGAATCGTCGAACTCTCTGACCTCACAGCCGATCTCCACCAGTTTGGCGCTGATAGACTCCAAATGCTTGGGGATTACATTTTTTACAGTAATATCCCCTCTCGTAGCAGCGGCCGCAAACATGAAAGTTCCCGCCTCGATCTGGTCAGGTATGATCACATATTCTGTCCGGTGCAGCTTCTGTACACCCCGAATTCGGATCACATCCGTCCCTGCGCCTTTGATATTGGCACCCATGCTGTTCAGGAAGTTCGCCAAATCCACCACGTGCGGCTCTTTAGCAGCATTTTCGATGATTGTTCTGCCTTCCGCCAGCACTGCCGCCATCATGATGTTGGCGGTCGCACCCACGCTGGCGACGTCCAGATAGATGTGACTGCCTACCAGCCGCTGCGCTTCCGCAGTGACCATACCGTGGGCAATCTTTACACTGGCGCCCAGCGCCCGAAGCCCTTTGATATGCTGATCAATGGAACGGCAGCCAATATCACAGCCGCCTGGCAGCACTACAGCTGCCCTTTTATATTTCCCGAGCAGCACACCCAGAAAATAGTAGGAACCTCTGATCTTCTTCGCCAGGCTCCCGTCCACCACCACATCATGGATATGAGAACCATTGATCTTTACAGAATGTCTGTCAAGCCGTTCCACATGTGCGCCAATGCTCTGCATGGCATCCAAAAGAATTGCCGTATCTCTCACATCCGGCATATTTTCTATTAAAACGGTTTCATCCGTCATCAGGGAGGCCGCCAGAATCGGCAGCGCCGCGTTTTTGGCTCCCCCGATTTCTACCTCTCCCACTAATGGATTTCCACCGTTGATCGCATACTGTTCCATACCCGCTCCCGCTTATGTATAGATACTCTATCACATCAGGCTCCCGGACGTCCTTTTGGCCGCTCCGAGAATCATTATCTTCCATTTAAACAATTTTTATGCACACAAAAATAGAAAACGAAACGCTTTCCATTGAAAGGATTATAACATATTTCAGCCATTTGTAAATCGGAACATGTGTTCTTATATGCGGTCAGGACCGGTTCCATTTTCCGAAACAAAGGCACAAAAAGCTGCGTACAAAGGCGCAGGACCGGCGCCGGGACAAAGTCCGCGGCGCCCAATGTTCGTAAAAGGCTCAGACATATTTCAGCGGATTTACAGCCGTCCCGTTAATCCGCATTTCAAAATGCAGGTGCGGGCCCGTGCTGCGGCCCGTATTGCCGCTCAGCGCGATTTTCTGCCCCTGGGATACCTTCTGTCCGGCCTTCACCAGCACCTTGCTCAGATGACCGTATCTCGTCTCCCGTCCGTCATCATGACGAATGTAGACGACATATCCGTATCCGCTGCCCCAGCCAGCCTTCGTCACCGTTCCGCCGCTGGACGCCATCACCGCTGTTCCCACCGGAACAGCCCAGTCCACGCCCTGATGGTTGGTGGACGCTCCCTTTGTCGGGCTTTTGCGATTTCCAAACCCGGAGGATACGCGTCCGCCGGAAATCGGCCGGATATAGGTGGGCGGTATCTTGGTCCCCCGCTCTACCACTTTCGCCACGGCTTCATATATGACTTCCTCTTTCACGATCTCTTCTGAAACAGGCGTATCATTGCGGTAGGTCACTACCGCCGCGGCCTTCCGATAGCCGGCAGAGGGCTGTACGATCACCTGGGATCTTGTAGTATACCAATCATCATTCTCCAGATAGACCGTCGGCTCTTCATAGCTGCTCTCCTGATAGATTCTGGCCTTGTAAATGACAGAAAGCTCCGGCTCCGGCATCGTGATTTTCAGTTCGTCACCCACCCGGATCACGGTACCTTCGTCCTCCAGCAGCGGATTGATGGAAATCAGTTCCTCCATGGTGATCCCATTGTCCTCCGCGATCTGGGAAAGCGTATCGCCGGACTTCACCTCATATATCTTTTCTGTCTCCTGATCCGCTGTCACCTCCAAAACAGCAGACTCCAGGGAAGAAATTTCATTTTCTGTCAGATAGGCGTCTACCACTTCAATGGCTCCGTCAAAACCGATCTCCATCAATCCGTAATCCAAACTGGAAAAATCGCTCTTCTGTGTATCCGGTTCGATCTGCGCGAAAACCTCTTCAAAATAAGATCCCACACCGCTGCTGTGCCCCACACTGCGAACCGGTCCCTCTTTCTCACCCTTCCGGGTAATGGAAGTCGTAAGCACGTTTAATTCCCGATCCGGATCCACCTCCAGCTTTACCTGAAAGGCCTGATCCGTGTCATACCGATCCAGAACTGCCTGCAGCAGGGAACACACATCCTGGCTGTCAGGCAGGTTCACCATGTATTCGTTGATCTTGACGGTATAGGCATGCCGGATGGTTTCCTGCACGTTTTTTTTCATAATATCCAAAATATTTCCGTACAGCTTCCGCTCGCTGTCCACCCGGCCGAACAGAGCCTCCCTGCCCTTCGTCTCCAATGTCACCGGAATATATACAAGCTCATCACTCTCTTCCGCAATCTGACGGCGCGCCCTGACGATCATGTCATTGATCCGCCCGATATCCCCGCAGACGCCTACCTCCTCTCCATTGAGACGCACCGTAAAAAAATTGTCCCCAGTGCGCTCAAATCCCGGAAACGTGGGTACAAAAAGAAGTGCCACCCCCAATATGGCACCCGTCACGATCAAATATGTCCTTTTTATCTTTTCGAATAAATGAACCGATTGCTTCATTTCTTCCCGCTGTCCGTTTTGCGGTCGCCCTGCGCCTTTCGGCCGGACCGCTGCTTTTTTTCAACACTGTATCCGAATTTTCCGATGGGTTCACCCAGCCTGTAATAAACACCGTGGGAGTATGCCAGTAAATCCGCCTTCTCCAGATGGAAACGTCCGTTCTCATCCATATACGCCTCATCCACACTGACGGCTACCACCTCCGCAACAAACATCGTATGGCTACCCAACGGCAATATCTGCCTTACTTTGCATTCCAGACTGACCGGGCTTTCCGCAATCCCAGGCACCTTCACCTTCTTCGACGCACAGGGCGTCAGCTTCATCTGTGCGAATTTGTCCACATCCCGTCCGCTTTTGACGCCGCAGTAATCCGCCGCACAGGCCAGCTTTGCGGTGGTCAGGTTGATGACAAACTCACCAGTCTCTTCAATACAATGGTAAGAATAACGTTCCGGCCGAACAGAAATGGATACCATAGGCGGGGTGCTGCACACCGTGCCCGCCCAGGCTACGGTCAGGACATTGGGCCTGCCCTCCCGGTCCGCCACAGAAACCAGGACCGCCGGAAGCGGATAGAGCATGTTCCCCGGCTTCCAATCTATCCTCCCCACGTTAGAATACCCCCGCGATCTGCAAAATAAACAGCACAATATTAAGAAACGCAGCCGCCATGGTCGCCAACACGAGCGGACGCAGCGAACTATTTTGCTTTCGAAGCAATTCGTTCTGCGCGGTCAGCTCCTGATTCTGCTCCGCCATGGCCTCCATCTGCTTCCTGACTTCCTCCACTACGACCGCCTGTACATTGCGGTAAACGCGGACATTCTCCTTATGGGTAAATTCATCCGACTGCTTCATCAGATCCTTCATCTCTTCCGTATGCGCCGCAATGGATTGCTCTACCCGCTCCACAGCCTCCAGGTCCGCCTGCAGCTTCTCTTCCTTCTGCGCCGTCTTCTCCTCTTCCATCCGGGAAAACGCGTCCAGCCTGTCCAAATATGCCTGGACCGTCCTCTCCAGCTTTTCTTCCCCGGATGCAAGGATCTCCTTCAGGCAAGTCTCCCCAGTCTGCGCGACATTCCGCAGATTTTCTTCTCCGGACCGGGCAGCCTGCATCAGCTTCTCTTCCCCTGACTGCGCCGCCTGTATCAGCTTCTCTTCTCCGGACTGCACAGCGCCATTCAATCCCGCTTCACCCAATTCTACAGCATGATTCAGATTAGCCTCACCGATCTCTGCCGTGCGGTTCAGATTGCTGCTCCCCAGCTCGATCATCCGGCGCAGGCCTGCTGCACTCTCGGACGTTACACGCTGCATGCCGTCCAGACTTTGTTCCGTAAGCTTCTGCATCCCCGCAGCACTCTTATCTGTATAACGCTGGATCACATCCAACGTCTCCACATTATTCATCGTTACCCGACGCATATCCTGCAAATATCCTTCGTATTCCTGCAAGGTGCTCTTCAGTCTCTTCGTATCCAGATCTTCCATCTTTCGCTCCTGTCCGCGCGACCAGCGCTCAACCGACCATTTCCAGGGCAGGCGTTCTTGATATCCCGTCCCTGCTTCCGTATATTGCCCCATTTTTCAGGATCTGACATCTATCAGCATTTTATCATCAATACTCTCTTGATACAAGCGTTTTCGTCCTTTTGTATACTTTGCACTACAAAATTCTTCTCTTTTCTGCATTTATATAAATATTCACCACATATTAACATGCCGTTCACATTCTATTCATATTTGTTTCGTACACTGATTTTATCAAAAAACAAGAGAAGCAATGTTTTATTCGGACACAGATAATTTTTTCATAATAGCCCAGGTGCCGGGAGGCCCTGGGCACTCCTCATGTTTGGGGATATTGCGTCCCTTTCTTCATTTCCTGACACCCTCCCCCGCAGACCGCCCCCCTAACCGCAAAAAGGAAGCTGTAAAAGCACCAATGCCCCAATCCAATGGCACGGTCCTATCCACAGCTTCCCCCGTATCCGGTCTGTTATCTGTTAAATTCAAACCCCACCCAGCGCCTTGATCTCTTCATTGAGCTCCTGCATCCGATTATCCAACTCCGATACCATTCTGGAGCATTCCACCAGATCCCTTTTCACATGCTCCGGCGCATTGTTCTCGAACTTGTAGTTGATCTTGTGCTCCAGGCTGGCCCAGAAATCCATGGCAACAGTGCGGATCTGAATCTCCACCTTCACATCCACAGTACGGTCGGACAAAAATACCGGCACCGTCACAAGCATATGATAACTCTTGTAGCCGCTGGGCTTGGGCAGACGAATATAATCTTTTACCGCAATCACACGGATATCGTTCTGCAGCCGGATCATCTCCGCGATCCTGTAAATGTCGGACGTGAACGAACAGATCACTCTGACACCCGCGATATCGTTGACATACTTTACCATATTCTCAATGGTTGATTCATAACCGTGGCGCTTCAACTTCTTGACGATGCTCTCCGGCGTCTTGATCCGGGATTTGATATGTTCAATGGGATTATATTGATGCACGTGCTGGAATTCATCGTTGAGAATCTCCAGCCGGGTATTGACCTGCTTGAGGGCTGCGTTGTAGACCAGCGTAACCTCCTGCCAGGTTTCAATCTGGTTATCGGGGTACAGCGTTATTTCCATAAAAAATAAAACCTCTCTTTACTTTTGGGAACTTCAAACCGCTATGCAGTTTTTTCTATCTTATCATACTTTTCGCGAATCGTGTTATTATTTACAAAAATTTAATGTAGTCACTTAAATTTTCGTGAATATACACAAAAATCCCCGTTTCTTTTTGACACGGCTAAAAACAATATATGCGCCGTTTTTCAAAAAATGCCTATGAGTCCTCGACTTTTTCTTGCCGCCGAAACCTTTTGGGCGTATACTGAAAAACACCAATCGCCCCGGCTCTGTCGGGTACCGAGGCCTTTGCCGTTCAAAATCCGTCCCAAAGGAGGGAAACGCCATGTTCCGTTTATGGGCCAGAATTTTCAAATCCAACCACATGCTGAAGGATACCGTGATCAAAAATGACGCAGCGGATACGCGGACACACAAAATCTTCAACGCACTGCATGAGGTTTGCATGCAGTTTGACCTGGAGGAACCGATCTGGCTGGAAAGCAATATCCAGGATTTCAAAAAGCACGCTAAAACGCGGTTCACCCAGGATTCCTTCATTGAACATGTGAACTTCGACTATCTGGAAATACAGGTCATTGAAGAAGACTGAGGGCAGTCATTTTACGCCCCTGCGCGCCTTCCCAGATTCCGCACATAAAGACCCGTTCCAGTGAACAGTAGGGCACGTTCCAATAAACAGCAGGGCAAAAGATACGTGACATTTTTTTCATAAAAATTTTATTGACTTCCCTCGCATCATGTCGTAGTATATGAGTATATTATATGTAGTTTTAAAAACTACATCATGAAAAAGGGGTTGATAAAATGACTGTTACGATCAGAGAACCCGGAAGCGCGCTCACCCATTTCGTTGGTATGCTGCTGGCGCTGTTCGCCGCCGCGCCGCTTCTGGTCAAGGCCGCGCTGGACTCGGGGCCGGTCTGCTTCTATGCCATGGGCGTTTTCATGACCAGCATGGTCCTGCTGTATGCCGCCAGCGCCACCTACCATTCGCTCAACGTTCCCGCGCGGATCCTCCGGGTATTCCGCAAGGTGGACCACATGATGATCTTCGTGCTGATCGCGGGCACCTACACGCCCGTATGCCTCATCACGCTGAAGGGCAGGCAGGGGTACCTGCTCCTCGCCGCGGTTTGGGGCATCGCGCTGGCGGGGATCCTCATCAAGGCCGTCTGGATCACGTGTCCGAAGTGGTTTTCCTCCGTCCTGTATATCGCCATGGGCTGGGCCTGTCTGTCCGTGCTGGGACAGCTGGTGCACGCCCTGCCCCGCAGCGCGTTCCTCTGGCTGCTGGCCGGGGGCGTCATTTACACCGCGGGCGGCATCATCTACGCGCTGAAGCTGCCGTTATTCAACGCGCGGCACAGATTTTTCGGCTCCCACGAGATCTTCCATCTCTTCGTGATGGCCGGAAGCCTGTGCCACTTTATCTTCATGTTCCAGTACGTGGCATAAAGCCGCTTCCGACACCGTCACATCCCGCGGCAGGAAAGACAGGCCCCACGGGCTGGACGGCACGACGCCGAAGGGACCGGCGCGCGTATATTCCTTTTCCGGACACGCTCTCGCTCGAGAAAAACGCAGCGGTGCTAAATTCAGCTTCGCCCAATGGGCTCGCTTCATTAAGCACCGGCGTTTTTCTAACGGTCCGGGAAAATGGAATATACGCGCGCCGGTCCCTTCGGCGTCGTGCCGTCCAGCCCGTGGGGCCTGTCTTTCGGGGTGAGGGCAGCGCCGGAAACGGCTTTATGCCTCCAGGGCGAATGTCACCGTCGCCACGAACAGATCCGCGATCACCTCCACCCGGAAGGTGCCGCCGCAGGCCTCCGTGAAGCTCCGTGCGATGGAAAGCCCCAGCCCGCTGCCGCCGTCCGTGCGGCTCTCGTCCCCGCGGACAAACCGTTCCGTAAAATCCACATCCTCTTTCAGCTCATGGGCCGAGGTATTGCGCACCGTCACGACCGCCGCGCCGTCCTTCGTTTCCAGGGTCAGGTACACTCTGGAACCGGTCAGGGAATACTGCAGAGCGTTCTGCAGAAGGTTCTGAAAGACCCGATACAGCCGCTGACCGTCGGCCCGGATCATGACGGGCTCTGCGGGGATCCGCTCCCGCAGCGAGACTGCCGCGGCGTCGATCTGCCCCTGCATATCCGCCAGTGTCTGACGCAGCAGCTTGCCCAGATCCAGCTTCTCCGGCTCCACAGAGAGCTGTCCGGAGGCCGCCTTGCTGACCTCGAACACATCCTGCACCATGGCCCGGAGGCGCTCCGATTTCTGGGCCAGCACCGCCACATAGTCCCGCAGCTCTGGGGAAAGCCCTTCGGATTTCTGCAGAAGGTCCACATAGCTGATGATGGAGGTCAGCGGCGTTTTGATATCGTGGGAAACGTTGGTCACCAGCTCCACCTTCATCCGCTCGCTCTTCATGCGCTCTTCCACGGCCCGGTGGATGCCCCGGTGGATGTCCTCCACCTTTTCGGACATCCGCGCCAGATCCGAATCGGCAGGCAGAGAGCCGTTTTCCTGCTCTTTTCCTTCGTAGGCCGCATCGATCTGATCGGATAAGATCCCCAGATCCTTCGCCAGGCGCTTCTGCCGGAACAGCTGACGGAACAGACAGAGGAGAAGCAGGAGTCCCAAAAGGACAGTCATCACGCTGAAAACCCAGCCGTTCCCGTCCCCATACGTGAAAAAGACCCCCTCGGCGCTGACATCCATTCCGCCCCCAAAGCACCATGCCCGGACCAGCGCGCCGACCGCCGCGGCAACTGTTCCGCCCAGAAG
>CANQTI010000071.1 GCA_947626725.1 uncultured Eisenbergiella sp. | reverse complement strand
GGGCGTGAAGATCGACGCCGTCTATTTTCATGCGCCGCCCTATACCAGCGAGCGGGCGAAACAGAAGGTGGTGGATCTAGCCCGGCTGGTGGCGCGTTACAGCGGTCCCGTCTATCTGCATGTGGTCAATTTCACCGAGATCCAACTGGCTATCTATGAAAAATGTCCGCACGATGAGTTGACCATCATCATGCGTCGGTATATGATGCGCATCGCGGAGGCCATTGCGAAAAAGACGGAGTGCTTAGGGCTGGTGACCGGAGAGAGCATCGGTCAGGTGGCCAGCCAGACCATGCAGTCTCTCGCCGTCACCAATGAGGTGTGCAGCATGCCGGTTTACCGGCCCTGCATCGGGCTGGACAAGCAGGAGATCGTGACTGTCGCGGAAAAGATCGGAACTTATGAAACCTCGATCCTGCCGTTTGAAGACTGCTGCACGATCTTTGTGGCAAAGCATCCCGTGACCAGGCCCAATCTGAACGTGATCCGACGGCATGAGGAACGGCTGGCAGATTGCATTGATGAAATGATGCAGCGCGCGCTGGATACAGCGGAAGTGATCGTGGCGCAGGTCTGAAACAAAAAAGGGCCGCAGGCGGCGAAAACGCCCTGCGGCCCCGATGCTTCGGATCTCAGATCATGTACGGTTTTAAAACATCCAAAACGGCATCCATGTTCTCTTCGGTATGAATGTTCAAATCGATGGGCTTGGACAGATCCAGGCTGAAGATCCCCATGATGGACTTGGCATCGATGACATATCTGCCGGATACCAGATCGAAGTCATAATCAAATTTGTTGATATCGTTCACAAAGGATTTTACTTTATCGATGGAATTGAGAGAAATCTGAACGGTTTTCAATGCAGTCTACCTCCTTTTACGGGCATTGGGACGCAAAAACAAGGCGTCCGCTGTTTCTGATTCTGCCCTTATCTTAGCAAATGCGGACGGGAAAAGTCAATTAACAAACATCACAAAAATCGTGGAGCAGGGAATGAAAAGTGTAGCATTACACAATCTGGGGTGTAAGGTAAACGCCTATGAGCTGGAGGTCATGGGACAAAAGTTACAAGAAAGCGGATACTGTCTCGTCCCCTTTGATTCACCCGCTGATATCTATATCGTGAATACCTGTACGGTCACGAATATTGCGGATCGGAAAAGCCGGCAGATGCTGCATCGTGCAAAAAAACAAAATCCGGGTGCCGTGGTGGTGGCTACAGGCTGCTACGTGCAAACGGGAAGCCGGCAGGTACAGGAGGACCCCTGCGTGGATCTGATTGTGGGCAACGACCGCAAGAAGGATATTGTGGAGATCCTGGAGGCTTATCTGAATGAGCGGCAGCGGTCCGGGGATCGTGTCTCTGGAGCCAAAGGCACAGAAACTTACGGGAAAATGTGCCAGACACATGCAGCGGAGCACACTCGCGCGTATATCAAGATCCAGGACGGGTGCGATCAGTTCTGTTCCTATTGTATCATTCCCTTCGCAAGGGGCCGGGTCAGAAGCCGTCAGCCGGAGGAGGTGCTGGAGGAGGTGCGGGAGTTGGCCCGCCGGGGCTATCGGGAGGTAGTCGTCACAGGTATCCATGTCAGTTCCTACGGCGCAGATTTCGAACGGCAGGCACAGAGCAAAGAAGAGGCTGCGGATGGGCCGTGCACTGCAGGGGGGAGCGGGACCGATGCAGCAGAAGGACTGTGCGCTGAGGAAAAAGGCGGGGCCGATGCAGCAGAAGGACTGTGCGCTGTGGGGAAAGAGTCAGCCGGAGCGGCACGGAGAGCGGATGCCAGGCAGAGGGCTCTGGAAGCGGGGCATCTGATCCGTCTGCTTGAGCGGATCGCGCAGACGGAGGGAATCGAGCGTATTCGGCTGGGCTCCCTGGAGCCGCGCATTGTGACGGAGGATTTCGCCTGCAGGCTGGCGGCGATTCCGAAGCTGTGCCCGCATTTTCATCTGTCCCTGCAGAGCGGCTGCGACGATGTGCTGCGGCGGATGAATAGACATTATACCGCGGGGGAATACTATGAAAAGGTGGAGATCCTGAGAGCGCATTTTGACCGTCCCGCTATCACCACGGACGTGATTGTTGGCTTTCCGGGAGAAACGGAGGCAGAATTCGCACAAACTTGTGCTTTTTTGGAAAAGGTGCGTTTTTTTGAAATGCATATTTTCAAGTATTCCCGGAGAAAGGGAACTGCAGCGGACCGGATGCCGGGACAGCTGACAGAGAGTGAAAAGCAGGCGCGCAGCGCGCGGCTGATACAGATGGAGGCGGAGCATTCCCGACAGTATCGTGCGTCCTACATAGGAAAAGAAGTGGAAATCCTCGTGGAGGAGGAGAAGGAGATCGACGGCAGAAAATGGTGGATCGGTCATACCGATACTTACGTGGTCTGTGCCGTGGAGGCCGAGAAAACAGGACGAAACCGATTTTTTTGCGGCAGGGCGGCCGGGTTTTTGACAGAGGAGATTCTGCGGCTGGAATAAGGCGTTGAAAATTTTGGGAAAGTAATGTAAAATAGGGGCAGCAGGGCCGCAGAGATTTTCTACGGGTTTATGAAAGCGACGGAAGCGGCGGAATGAGAGGCACTATGAAGGAATTGGGCAACACACAGTATTTCAGGGTGGACGTGGAGCCGGAAACAGATGTACAGGTGGTTCTGGCACAGGTGTATAAAGCGCTTTCAGAAAAAGGATACAATCCGGTGAACCAGATCGTGGGCTATATCATGTCGGGAGATCCCACTTATATCACCAGCCATAACGGCGCGAGAGGGCTGATCATGCGTGTAGAGCGGGACGAACTGGTGGAGGAGATGCTCAGAGCTTATATTAAGAGCAACGGATGGAAATAGAAGATCACGGTTCGCGGCCCGGGAACCGTGCGGAGGAAAAGCAGGAGAGCCGTATGCGGATCATGGGATTGGATTTTGGGGCGAAAACAGTGGGCGTTGCCGTCAGCGACCCGCTTTTTGTCACTGCCCAGGGGATCGAGATCATTCGAAGAGAAGAAGAGAACAAGCTGCGGCGGACACTGGCGCGGATCGAGGCGCTGATCCTGGAATACGAAGTAAAAGAGATCGTGGTGGGCCTTCCGGTACGTTTGGATGCTTCGGAAGGCGATCGTGTGGAGAAGACCAGGGAGTTTGCCGATCGGCTTTCCCGCAGGACTGGTCTGCCTGTTTTTTTGCGGGATGAGAGACTGACGACGGTAGCAGCGGACCGGGCATTGGAGGAAGCGGGAGTGCGCCGGGAAAAGCGTAAGGCGTATGTGGATAAAATCGCGGCTGTTCTGATTCTGCAAAACTACCTGGAGGAGCGGCAAAACAGGGTGTAGAGGGAGAGTTCGGTTTGGAAAAGATCGTGTTTACCCCGGAAGAAGGGGAAGCGGTGGCGCTTTATGTGTTGGAACAGACGCGCCTCGGCGGAGTGGATTATATTCTGGTGACGGAGAGCGCGGACGGCGATGGTGAAGCGCTGGTTTTGAAGGATATTTCGGAGCAGGGCGAGACGGAGGCCCTGTATGAAATCGTGGACGACGACGGGGAGCTGGAAGCGGTGGCGTCCATTTTTTCCGAAATGCTGGAAGATATTGATTTGGAAAAGGATTGAGAGGTTATTTGTGAGAAAGACAAAAAAAGTGAATTATGAGGGCCCGTCTTTGAAGGTGATCCCGCTGGGAGGCCTGGAGCAGATCGGTCTGAACATCACGGCCTTTGAATACGGGGACAGTATTGTGGTGGTGGACTGCGGGCTTTCTTTTCCAGATGACGACATGCTGGGTATCGATCTGGTGATTCCGGATATCACTTATCTGCGGGAGAATGCGGAGCGGGTGCAGGGCATTGTGATTACCCATGGGCATGAAGATCATATCGGCGCACTGCCTTATGTTTTGCGGGAACTGAATATTCCCATTTACGCCACGCGGCTGACGATGGGGCTGATTGAAAACAAGCTGAAGGAGCATGAGCTTTTAGAGAGTACGAAACGAAAAGTGATTAAATTCGGGCAATCTGTGAATCTGGGACAGTTCCGTATCGAATTTATCAAAACCAATCACAGTATTGTGGACGCGGCGGCGCTGGCAATCCATTCCCCGGCGGGGACGGTGATCCACACCGGAGATTTCAAGGTGGATTATACGCCGGTTTTCGGCGAGGCCATTGACCTGCAGCGCTTTGCGGAACTGGGAAAAAAAGGCGTATTGGCGCTGATGTGCGATTCCACCAACGCGGAGCGAAAGGGTTTTACCCAATCGGAGCGCACAGTGGGCCATGCGTTCGATACCATTTTCCATGAACATCAGGGTTCCCGCCTGATTATCGCTACCTTTGCGTCCAACGTGGACCGGGTGCAGCAGATCATCAATTCTGCCCATAAGTACGGCCGGAAGGTAGTGGTGGAGGGCCGCAGCATGGTGAACATCATCGAGACGGCCATCAACCTGGGCTGTATCAGCATCCCGGAGAATACGCTGGTAGAGATCGACCGGCTGAAGGATTATCCGGACGATCGCACCGTCATCATTACGACGGGAAGCCAGGGAGAGAATATGGCGGCCTTAAGCCGCATGGCGTCCGGAATGCACCGCAAGGTCATCATCGGGCCAAATGATACCGTTATTTTTTCCAGCAACCCCATCCCCGGCAATGAGAAGGCGGTAACCAAGGTCATCAATGAGTTGGAGATCAAGGGGGCGGAGGTGATCTTTCAGGATGTCCACGTTTCCGGGCATGCCTGCCAGGAGGAGATCAAGCTGATCTATACGCTGGTGCAGCCGCGCTACGCGATCCCCGTCCATGGGGAATATAAACACCGCAAAGCTCAGGCAGAAATTGCCATGGAGCTGGGAATCCCGAAAGAGAATGTGCTCATGCTCAGCTCCGGCGATGTGCTGGAGCTGACGGAGGAGAGCGCTGCGGTCACCGGACAGGTGCAGGTGGGCGCGATTTTGGTGGATGGTCTGAGCGTGGGCGATGTGGGCAACGTGGTCCTGCGGGACCGACAGCATTTGGCCGAGGATGGCATTCTGATCGTCGTGGTGGCGTTGGATGGCGTGACCGGCCATGTGGTCAGCGGTCCGGATTTGGTATCCAGAGGCTTTGTATATGTGAAGGAATCGGATGAGCTGATGGATGAGGCCAGAGATCTGATGGAAAAGGTCATGGAAGCGAATGTGGCCAGAGGCTGTACGGACTGGGGTCGGATTAAGACCTCTATTAAAGATTCGCTGGGAGATTTTATCTGGAAAAAGACTAAGAGGCGTCCGATGATCCTGCCGATCATTATGGAAACGTAAGAGAAACCGCAAAGAGGACTGATGGGAAATGGACAGAGTGGAAAAGGCGCTGGAGGAGCTGATCGCCGCTATTATCGATTCTGAGGTATACCGTGAATATGATCGGCAGAATGCAACGGTACGGCAGTATCCGGAACTGAAACGGCAGATTGACGAATTCCGGAAAGAAAATTATATGCTGCAGCATTCCAGCACATCGGATGAACTGTTTGATAAAGTGGATGAATTCACAAGCAGATATGAGGAGTTCCGCAGTAATGCGCTGGTGGAGCCGTTTCTGAGTGCGGAACTGGATTTTTGCAGAATGATACAGGCTATTAACCAGCAGATACTGGAGGCGGTCGATTTTGAGTGATCGAAAGAGAAGAAAGCATGTGGGTCCGCCGGACTCGGGCAGGGGATTTGCCGGCAGGGCGGTCAGCACCATTTTCAACGCAGTGTTTTTTGTGGTGGCTGCCATGCTGATCTACCGCGGCTCTGTCCTGGCATATCAGTATGGCATCCGACTTTTCGGAGAGCCGCCCATGTCGGAAGCGCCGGGCCAGGAGATTGTGGTCATGGTGACGGACGGCAAAGATTTTGACGGCATCGCTGAGATCTTGAAACAAAATGGTTTGATCCGGGATACAACGCTGTTCCGGATCCAGGAGCTGCTTTCCAATTACGCGGAAGACGGGTTTCAGGAGGGTACCTATAAACTCTCCACCGCTATGACGCCAGATGAAATGATGGATATCATGGCTGGGAATGGCGGAGAAGAACAGTGATGGATGAAGAGAGAATGCGGGTCTTCCTTCATTCTCTGGAAGAGGATTTGCCGCCCTGGCTGGCCGAACTGCGCCGCCAGGCCGGGGATGCAGGCATTCCCGTTATCCGAACGGAGGCGGAAAGTCTGCTGCGTTTTCTGCTCCGCGTCAGGTGCCCTGTATCCGTTCTGGAAGTGGGAGCCGGTGTTGGGTATTCGGCGCTTTTCATGAGTGAATACATGCCGAAGAACGGCCGTATCACGACGGTTGAAAGTAACAGAAGACGGAGCCTGGAGGCAAAACGGAATTTCCGGGAAGCTGGGAGGGGCGAAAGGATTACGATATTGGAGGGGGACGCGGCGGAGCTCCTTCCGGTGTTGGAACCCTCTTTTGATTTTGTATTCATGGACGCGGCGAAAGGGCAGTATCTTCATTTTTTGCCCGAAGTGCTGCGCCTTTTGTGTCCCGGCGGTCTTTTGGTATCGGACAATGTGCTGCGGGACGGGGACATTTTGGAATCCCGCTATGCGGTGCGGAGGCGGGACCGCACGATCCATGCCAGGATGCGGGAATATTTATATGTGCTGAAGCACGATTCCCGTCTGGAAACGCTGATCCTTCCGATGGGGGACGGCATGACGGTGAGCGTGCGGCTGCACGAAGACACGGAAAAATGAGAAATATGAGGAAAAAACCGGAACTGCTCCTCCCGGCGGCCGGCCCGGAGGTGCTGCGGACAGCGGTACGCTTCGGCGCGGATGCCGTCTATATCGGCGGAGAGGCTTTCGGACTGCGGGCAAAGGCGAAAAACTTTACACTGGAGGAAATGGCGGATGGCATCCGTTTCGCTCATGCGCGGGGGAAAAAGGTCTATGTGACCGCCAATATTTTAGCGCACAACCGGGATTTGGAAGAAGCGGAAAGGTATTTTGAGACGCTGCGGGACCTGCGGGATGCGGACGGCGTGCCTGTTTCTCCTGATGCGCTGATTGTATCGGATCCGGGTCTGTTTTCGCTGGCGAAGCGCATATGGCCTGATGCGGAATTTCATATATCCACGCAGGCGAACAATACCAATTACGGAACCTACCTGTTTTGGCATGGGCTGGGTGCGAAGCGGGTGGTCAGCGCCAGGGAACTTTCGCTGTCAGAGATCCGGCAGATCCGGGAAAAGATACCGGAAGAGATGGAGATCGAAAGTTTTATCCACGGTGCCATGTGTGTTTCCTATTCCGGCAGATGCCTGCTGAGCAGCTATCTGGCGGGGAGAGATGCCAATTTGGGGGAGTGTACGCATCCCTGCCGTTGGAAATACGCGGTGGTGGAGGAAACCAGGCCCGGGGAATACATGCCGATTTATGAGAATGAGAGGGGAACTTTTCTGTTCAATTCAAAGGACCTTTGTATGATCGGACATATTCCTGAACTTTTGGAGGCCGGGATCGACAGCTTCAAGGTGGAGGGCCGGATGAAGACCGCGCTGTATGCGGCGACGGTGGCACGGGCATACCGGAAAGCCATCGATGACTGTCTGGAATCGGAGATAACCTATCGGACCAATCTGGAATGGTATGAGCAGGAGGTTCGCAAATGCACGCACCGGCGATATGATACGGGATTTTTCTTCGGCAGACCGGATGAGAGCGCGCAGATTTACGACGAGAGCACCTACATCAATGATTATGTTTATCTGGGAACGATATATGAAACAGATGAAAGGGGACGGGCGCGGATCGAACAGCGCAACCGCTTTTTTATCGGCGATCGGATTGAGGTAATGCGGCCGGATGGACGGGACAGCTTTGTGACGGTAGAAAAGATAGAGGATGCGGCGGGAAATGCCATGGAGAGCGCGCCCCATCCCAGGCAGCTCCTTTGGCTGACGCTTTCCGGTGGAGCCGAGGCGGGCGATATCCTCCGGATGAAAAAGGCCGGGGTTTGAGGGGACGGCCGTATCATGCGGGGCCGGATACCCTCCTGGAGACCCTCAACTGCTGCTGCCTGGTCAGAGGGAACAGCGCGTCATGCGGGGCAGGATACGGAGGCTGCGGAAGCGTGCGCTCCGCAGGGTGTGCCGCGCACGGAATACGGATATGATTTTGGGAAGGATACGGACATGCAGGAAGTTTTGAATGTGGAAAAATTGTTTGCCCGGAATGTGTTCACGCTGGGGAAAATGAAGGAGCGTCTGCCCCGGAAGGCCTATGAGGAAGTGGTGCGCGTCATGGAGCACGGCGGCCAGCTCTCCCCCGCCACGGCGGACGTGGTGGCCAAGGCCATGAAAGACTGGGCCGTGGAGAACGGCGCGACCCATTATACCCACTGGTTTCAGCCGCTGACCGGCATCACGGCGGAAAAGCACGACTCTTTCGTGACTCATCCGGACGAGAGCGGGCGGATGCTCATGGATTTTTCCGGAAAAGAGCTGATCCGGGGAGAAGCGGATGCATCCTCTTTCCCATCCGGCGGCCTGCGTTCTACTTTTGAAGCCAGAGGATATACGGTCTGGGATATCACGTCCCCGGCCTTTCTGAAGGAAGACGCTACCGGCGTGATCCTGTGCGTGCCCACCGCTTTTTGCTCTTATAAAGGGGAGGCGCTGGATAAAAAGACGCCGCTGCTGCGTTCCATGGAGGCACTGTCCCAGCAGGCCATGCGCCTGGTCCGTCTGTTCGATCCCGATACGGCGGCGTCGAAGGTCATCCCATCCGTGGGCGCGGAGCAGGAATATTTTCTCATCGACCGCGGAAAATATCTGAAACGCAAGGATCTGATCTTTTCCGGGCGGACGTTGTTCGGCGCGCCCGCGCCCAAAGGGCAGGAGCTGGAGGATCATTATTTCGGCGTGATCCGCGAGCGGGTGGGCGCCTTCATGAAGGACCTGAACGTGGAGCTCTGGAAGCTGGGCGTGACCGCAAAGACCCAGCACAA
>CANQTI010000070.1 GCA_947626725.1 uncultured Eisenbergiella sp. | reverse complement strand
CTTTTGATCAGCTTCCCGTCAAACCGCAGCCGGATCTGACCGGCCAGATTGATCTCCCGCCTTTTATCCAGGATCAGGATGAAAATCAGGACTGCCGCCACATAGCGGGACACCGTCGTGGGCAGGGCCACACCGGCCACCCCCATGTGCAGGCCGAAAATGCAGATCGCATTTCCCGCCACATTGATGACGTTCATCAGAATAGAAACCCACATGGTGATCTTCGCGCTGTTCATGGCGCGGAAAAGCGCGGCGCAGGAATTGTAAACCGCCAGCGCCACAAAAGAGACCGCCGTAATGACTAGATAAGTTTTGCAGGCCTCCATGACATCCGGCTCGATCTGCCCGAACATCAAACGCAGCAGCGCATCGTGCGCCGCGATGAAAATAACCGCGATCAAAAGCGCCAGCAGGGTGGCGAACAGCAGGATCTGCCAGGCGGCCCTGCAGGCGTCTTCCTTTTTCTTTTTCCCCAGGAAATGCCCTGCCACCACCGCGCCGCCGGTTGCCAGCGCCGAAAACACATTGATCAGCAAAATATTGACGGTATCCACCAGCGAAACGCCGGACACAGCCGCCTCTCCCGCAACGGAAACCATGATCGTATCCGCCATGCCCACCGCGATGGCAAGCACCTGTTCCACCAGCAGCGGAATGATCAGCTTCCGCAGATCTCTGTTCGAATATAACATCTTTCTTCTCTTCTCCCGTATATGAACCGGTCGGACCTGTTCCGTCCCGCCCCGGACCGCGCAAAGGCCCTGCGGCACGCCGCGCCTTCCGCATTTTCCTCCGGGATCACCCCAGCCTTTCTCATCTTATACAGGGTAAAAATGATTGTAAATGGACAAAATTGCCGAATCTCGATCTCACGGTCACAATGAATGATGCAGATATTTTTCCCTCGTGGCGAGCCCTCCCCGGATGTGGCGTTCGGACTTGTTCACATCCAGCACGATCCTGGCCTCCTTCGCCAGCCCCGGATTGATCTGCTCCAGACGCTCGGTGATATCCTTGTGCACCGTGCTCTTGCTGATCCCAAACTGCTTCGCCGCCTGCCTCACCGTCGCGTTATGCTCAATGATATAGCCGGCCACCGCCATCGCCCGCTCTTCAATATAATCCTTCACAGGGAAACCCCCGTCATACATTTTTTACATTGTATGACGGGGGTTTTATGGTTATGATCGCCTGAAGATCCAAAATATCTTATTCGCGGCCGCCATCCCGGAACCGGAACAGATTCAGCCATGATGTGTTTTCATGAAAGGTTCTCTTTTCCTCAGATGCTTTGTGAAGAAGAAAGATACTGCATCATATCTTCTACCAGTTTTGCGGAGTGCCTCGCGGCGGCCCGTTCGAATACAGGATAGTCCATTTCGGAGGTATTGTCAGCCTTGTCGGAGATGGCCCGGATGATAACAAAAGGAATGCCGTTCAGATATGCTCCGTGCGCAATAGCAACTCCCTCCATTTCGGTACAGTCGCCTCGGAACCGGCTGATCAGGCGTTCCTTGACCGCTTTATCGGAAATAAACTGGTCTCCGCTGACTACGCGGCCGACCATTACATGAATATCAGGATTCACCTTTTCGCAGGAACGTCTGGCAAGCTCAACAAGAGCTTCATCCGCTTTGAATTCCCGGAAGCCGATCTGGGGCACTTCGCCTGGCTGATAACCGAAAATAGTTACATCGAGGTCATGATAAATGGCATCCCTGGAGATCAGGATATCTCCAATATCCAGCTTCGCGTTAAGAGAACCGGCTACGCCGGTATTGATAATGTGGGTCACCTCAAAAACATCTGCAAGGATCTGCGTGCAGAGAGCGGCGTTCACCTTGCCGATGCCGCAGTGCACGATCACCGCATCGGCGCCGTTCAGAACACCTTCATAGAATTCCATTCCGGCTTTCCTGACGATCCGGGAGGTCTTCATTTTGGATTTGAGCTCATCCACCTCCAGATCCATCGCTCCAATAATTCCTATTTTATACATTCGGTTTTCTCCTTTTACATCCTGTATGGTATATTTCCGGCCCCCGGTATCTGCAGTGATATTTCTGCCGCCGATTCATAAGAAGAAAAATATGTGTGATACTCCGCTTGTATTGATCTGTGCCGCGTACCCTCTTTTCTTATTTCAAAAAAACTGTGAATAAACGGGGAAAACTCCCCGTACCGGCAATAGCACAGGGAGTTCAAATGTCTCTATCTTTTCCTTCTGTGAAATTACGGTAATCCATGGTAAAAATGTATAGATCTTCTAAAGAACCTTTCCCACGGTGGACATAACTGGCTTCTAAAAGCAGTTTGTCCATAGAACTGCACTTATTCCAATCCCCTTCTAGGCGGTATCGCTCCAAATTTAACGGATTGATATGATCATGTGCAAAGGTTCCATCCTCACATAAAAACTCTACCCGGATTTGGATATCGGAGAAATCCCAGTGTTTCTGCCGCCACTCATTGTTTTTGTATTTCGCGATTCCTTCCTTCCACGTCTCCTGAGAAGTAGCTACGATACCATACATCTCTGTCCCGACAAGTCTGACAATATCACCCTTTTCAAATGGATTTGGCACTTCAAAGAACTCATAGAAATCTTCTGCCTCTTCCTCATCACTAATGTCTGAACAAAGATATACTGCTTTTCCGTCTTTGTCAAATTCAAGGCTGGCAGTTGCAGAATCGCATTGATCGATATGCTCCCTGGTTTCAACGAGATATTTTTCAATCATAAATGGCAGGTCTGTTTCTTTCCCACATTCGTAAGCCAGATTCAATTCAAAGAAATATTCCGTAGGCATTATTTCCGAATATGAAATATCTTCATCCCGGACCTTTAAAATATAAATATATGCCTTCTCATTATTTTCTTTGAAAGCCCGAAGCTTAAACTCTTCTTCATTCAAATACCCTGCGATCTGTTCCCGGAGATTCTGGTCAGCAGTATTTCTTTGCAGCATCTGCAAATGGAAATACTGCTGTTCCAACGGTAGACCGCTATACATCAAAAGCGCTGCCTTTTGCCGATCTGTAAAGCTCCACCCCATCTCCAATGCATAATTCCTTACGTCTTCTGATGGTATCAATATCTTTAGTTCTTCGATTTCATCGTTTTTCATGTTCAATCTCTTCCTCATTTGAAATATCCATATATTTCCGTAATGTCTGCCGCCCGATAACCGTATTATCTTGTATTCAATACATCATCGAGAATTTATGTTTGATATAAGGAATATTTTCAATGTCTATATTTCGTCAATAAGAGATTCTCACAAATATTTTTTACATTGTATGACGGATGCTCTATGATTATGGCCGCCTGAAGGTCCAAAATATCTTATCCTCGGCCGCCATCCCGAAACCGGAACAAATTCAGTCCCACCTTCTCACTGAACTCCCGGTCCACCGCGCCGTCCACGATCCGAATGACGATCTCCGCCGTTGCGCTGATCACCGCGCGGTTCAGATGCCCGCCGACCACTTTTCCTTCGCTGTCACCCGCGCTCATATGGACATGAAGGTAAGGTTTTCCGTCCATTTGCGTGAGCGTCCCCGTCAGGGATGTGATTTCATAGGGACCGGAAAAATCGTTGGCATAGTACTTTTTTTCCACCGTATTGAACACGCCGGTGGTGAAGGCCTTCACCGCACCCAGGCCGCTGATCTGCGCCAGCCGGATATCTTCCTCCCCGGCCACCGCAAGCAGCCTTTCACAGATCTCCTCCCCTGGATCCAGCCTTAAAATAATCGTATCTTGAAATCGTCTGTATTCCATCTCTTTTCCTCCTTGAAATACGAATAAGAATCTCTTCTCCCGTCCCGGCTCCAAAATTACCGCAGCAGCTCCAACAGTTCCTCTCTGGTCAAATTCCCGGCTCCGACGCCTTCTCCTCCCAGAATCCGATCCGCCAGCTCCAGCTTGCGCGCCTGCAGATCCACGATCTTTTCCTCGATCGTCCCCCGGGCGATGAGCCGATACACATTGACCGTATTGATCTGACCGATGCGGTGCGCCCGATCCGTAGCCTGATTCTGCACCGCGACATTCCACCAGGGGTCGAAATGGATCACAACATCCGCCGCAGTCAGATTCAGCCCCGTTCCGCCCGCTTTCAGGGAAATGCAGAACACGGGTACAGCATCCGTTGCGAAATCCTCCACCATCCTGGCCCGTTTCTCCTTCGCCGTCGCGCCGGTCAGCGTATAAAACGGTATCCTCTCCTCCCGAAGGGAATCCGCCAGCCGCTCCAGCATGGAAGTGAACTGGGAAAACAGCAGCACCTTATGCCCATTCGCCACAGCATTCTTCACCAAATGAATCGCCAGCTCTTTTTTGGCGGAACCGCCTCCATAACCGTCATACAGCAGCGCCGGATCGCAGCAGAGCTGCCGGAGTTTCGTCAGCTCCGCAAGGATCTGTATTTTGGAGCTCTTAAATTCTTCATCGGACTTCTTATCCAGCATGAGCTGTATACGCTTCACATGGGCGTCATAAAGCTGCTGCTGTTCGCCCTCCATCTGTGCGTATACGTTCTCTTCCAGCTTATCCGGCAGCTCCTTCAGAACGTCCTTTTTCAGGCGGCGCAGCACAAACGGCCGGATCATCTTCTGCAGGCGGGCGGCACACGCTTCATCATCCCTCGCCACAATAGGGGATTCCAGTTCCTCCCGGAAACGCTGATAGGCGTATAGATACCCCGGCATTAGATAATCGAAAATGCTCCAGAGCTCGCTCAGCCGGTTTTCCACAGGCGTCCCCGTCAATGCCAGCCGGAATCTGGCCCGGACCTGCTTGACCGCCTTTGCCGCCAGTGTTCCGTGGTTTTTGATATACTGGGCCTCATCGATGACCTGACAGAAAAAGGACAGCTTCTCATACTGTTCTACGTCCCTGCGAAGCAGATCATAGGAAGTGATCAGAATATCTCCCCATCCCGCCCCCTGTAGGATTGCCTCCCGTTCCGGTGCGCTCCCGATCACCATGCGGGCCGTAAGCTGCGGTGCAAAACGCTCGATTTCCTTTTTCCAGTTGTACACCAGAGAAGCCGGACAGACAATCAGCGACCTCCGCCCCATCTTTGAAGACATACCGCCTGCTCCCAGCTCTGCACCGCCTGCCTCTGAAGATATGTTCTTCCCCTGACCTGCATTGTCTGTTTCTCGTGTCAACTCATCTGACCCACCCTTTTCCGCCTCGGAAAGCAGAAAGCAGATCACCTGCAGCGTCTTGCCAAGGCCCATATCGTCTGCCAAAATGCCCCCAAATCCGTTGTGATACAGCGTTCTGATCCATCGGTATCCATATTTCTGATACTCCCTCAGCACATCTTTAAGGCTCTCCGGGATCTCAAAAGCGTTGTCCTCTACCGTTTTCATTCTGCTGACAAGGGCCTTGAAATCCTCATTTCGGAATACGGAAAACCCGCTTTCTTCCCCCAATTCTTCCTCAAGATAGAGCGCCCGGAAGCGTGGAATCTCGATCTTATCCTTTTTCAGCTGTCTCTCGGTCAGCTGCAGGCCATGGCGCAGATCCGCCAGCGGCCCCATGTCTTCCTCCTCCATGCGAAGGAGGCTTCCGTCCCTGAGCCGGTAATATTTCCTGCGGCGCTCATAGCGGGACAGGATCTCGACCAGCTGTTCCCGGGAAATATCCTCCGAGGATATGCTCAGATTCAAAAGATCGCCCGCGAGGGAGAGCCCGACGGATATCCTCGGCGTCCGCACCAATCGGATCCGCCTCAACGCATCGGAAATATAGACCTCGCCCAGTTCCTGCAGCCGGGCCACACCGTCCGTCAAAAGAGCATAGAGCAATTCATCATTTTGATAGATCACCATCGCCTGCATCAAATCGTCATATGCGTTGCACCAGGAGCTGATCAGCCCTGCCACCTCGGATTCCTTCTGAAAGTCCCGCAGCTCCATTCCCTCTTCATGGGAAAAAACACTGTATTCCTGTTCTCCGTATACTGCAGCCGCCCTGCATGTGACCAGATCCTCCTGCGGCATATCCAGATAGAACCGGAAGCTGGCCTCCTGCGGCTGCGCATCCTGTTCATCAACATTTTCCAGAACACAGTCAAAGCACTGGCGCAGCGCGGGCATGACCCGCCGAAAAAACGCAGGAACATCCGATTTCTGCACAAAGGCCTTCCTGTCCGGAATGGAGCGCATACATTCCAGGAAATCCTCCGCCTCCCGCATTTCCTTCCGGGGAATCCGATATATTTTTTGGTCCCGGAAATAAATGTAGTCCCGCTCACCCTCATATCCGAATATCGGATCCATCCGCACTTCCATGCCGTCCGTCCCGCCGGTGAGAAAGACCTGTCGGCGGAGCGTCTCCGATGTAACGCTCCACTGCTTTTCCCCTTCTCCATCCACATTGGCGATAAAAGGGACAAGACCAACCGCATCCAGGAAACCCTCCAGTTCCCGCCCATCCAGCGAGATCAGCCTCGATTTTGGAGTATACGGATAATAAGAAGAATACTGGCCAAATTGCCAATAACGTCCGGAATTTCTCTCCGCCCAGCTCAAAAGGAACGCTGCCATCGCACGGGACTGTTCCGCAAAATTCTCCGGGACATGCGTAAACTGCAGCGCCTTCCCATAGGAATAGTTTTCGTGTGCCCGCATAAGCGCCGCGAACTGAAAAACATCTTTCAGTACATACATCTTTTGGATCCCGATACGGAACTCTGCCTGACACGCATCCCGTCCACAGGTCAGGATCGGTTCCAGTCGGACCCTGCCATAAACATCGCTCTGCACAACGGGCAGCGTCTGCCGTATCGCCTGTTTCTGCAGAAACTCCTTCATCTGAATGGTCGTCTGCTTCTGTCTTCTCATCCGGGCTGGCAGATATCCGGTTCGGCCTCCCGGGTTTTCCTGCCGGTACGCATTCTCCTGAACCGTTTCCTGTCGGCGCTGCATAGAAAGGTACTCCAAAAGAACGCCCACGCAGTGCTTGCACAGGCCATCGTAGGAATAAAACGCCGGGCATTCGCAGCTGCAGTCTTCGATCTCATCCGTTTCCGTGTTCACCGCGATCTCCACGGCATATCTATGCCTGCCGCTTCCCTTCACAAGGGCTCGGATCTCATCATATTCTTCCGATTCCTCTACATCAAAAGAACTGACCTTTCCCTGATTGAATATCTCCACACCTCTGGCATAGGAATATCCGGCCAGCCTCTTGATCCCATTCCTTGTGAGCATTTGTGTCCCTCCCGGTATATCGCTATTTTTTAATCATAACGTAATCCAGATATAAACGCAACAAAAAATGACTGCAGGAAGAGATCTATAAAATAGCTGCACAAAGAAACCGGACTGCGGGATGCATACAGGGATCGGATTTCTTAATCGCATAAAAGAATCAGACAATTACTGTTCGGTCAGGCCTCTCCGCCTGCAGACAGAAACCGAGGTAAGCCACCATGCGCCGCTCCATAGCACGGGCCGCTTCCCGCACAGGCACCTCCCGCGCCCTTCGCTTCGGCACCACCAGTTCTTCCATTCGAATTCCCAGATAACAACTCAGCGCATAAAAATTATCCAGCGACGGCAATGTTCTGCCTTGAAACCAGTTGTAAATGGACTGGAGGGCCGCCAGACCCAGAAACTCCTGCAGTTCCTTCGGCGTCACTTGGCGGCGTTCACATTCCGTCCGAAGCTGTCTTCCCGTCTCCTGAACATCGATGACCGGATAAATCTGCATAAATCCACATCCCTTCTTTCCCCCAAAACTCCCATTCTCCTGCTTCTTCATCACTTTCTCATCCCTTTTTTCAGGATAGCAGTCTGACTGTCCCTTAATCCGTACTCTGTCACACCCTTTTTGCCCGACAGCGCAGAACCGCTGCCATCCTCTGCTCCCATTTTCTCTCCCGATGAAAAATGCCCGCCGTACAGCCATGCGGTTTACCCCATGTTTTCCGAACGACATCAAACCGTGCTCATGGATTTGGGTCTGCCGCACATGCCTGTGCGGAACCCTCCTGAAAAACAAATACGACAGAATCCGAATCATTCTATGTTACCAAACTGTTGAGAAGCCGTCCAAAATGAACGGTCCTTCGCGGCGTGCGCTGCGCTGTCCGGATTCGGGATCTTCGTACGGAGAGCATTTTCCGTGAGATAAATGCCTGGGTCTTACACTGTTACCCATGTCGTGGCATTGGATATCTTGATTTTCGCATCCAGCTCCAATAAAAGCGCCTCCCTCTCCTCCTTCATCGCCTCTGCCTTTTTACAGATATCCAAAGGGTCAAACACTCGCAGCGGCTCCGGAACGGCCGGCATCCTATTTCCTTTCGCATGCTCCGGCGCGCCTTCCGCGATCTGGCCGGGAGCATCCCGCCGCTTGATATTCTCCCGTATCTCCCCATCCAACCGATCCTTCATCTTTCCGACCGGAGCCGTATGCCCGCTTTGGGAAACAAGAGCCGACACACCGACAGCGTTCCGCCGAATCTCCGCCTGCAGCGAAGCACGGCGCGCAGCCTCATTCTTCCGCCGCATCTTTTCCTGCACTTCCCGGTACTCTTTCTCCATCTTCCGGGCGAGTATTCCTTCAAAATCCGTCATATCCCCAAATGGGCCGCCGCCTCTCAGACGGCTGCGCAGGGCGACGGCGAAAGCGACCGTCATTTCTCCCGCGGAAGTCTCGATTTTCGCAGAAGCATTGGAAGTGATGATTGCCGCGTTTAACCTATCATAACGTTCAACCAGCGCCCGTATCTTCTGCAGAGCGCCCTGCGCCTGCGATTCAAAACCTTCTCGCGTCATGCGCTTTTCCAGCGTAACGGCGGCCCTGGGCCGGACCAGGTCCACAAAATTGGCCCTTTTGATCTGGTCCGATATTCTTCGGACCAGCAGGTCCCGCTCATCCAACGCCTGCACTACCGTGATCCTGCTTTCCATGCCCTCTTCTGCCTCCCTTTTATAACTTACTCAAGCATAATACACATCCCGGGAGTGAAGTGAAAAGTTAACTTCCACTTCTAAGCCTTCTGGCGGCGAAGTGGCCGTTACTGTTACAGGAACAGAGC
>CANQTI010000069.1 GCA_947626725.1 uncultured Eisenbergiella sp. | reverse complement strand
CCGCCGATCTGGATCAGCAGCAGGATCACCAGCTGTCCGAACAGATTCCAGTGCTGATAGGTATCCGCGATCACCAGCCCGGTCACGCAGGTGGCGCTGGCAGCCGTAAAAAGCGCGTCCAGAAAGGGCGTCCACTGACCGCTCCGGGAAGCGGCGGGCGTCATCAGTATGAGCGCCCCCGCCAGGATGATCAGCCCGAACCCCGCGGCCAGCGCCCGGGTATAGGAACCCTTTTTTTTCATCTTTTTCATGACAGCACCCGGTCAGGTGGCCAGCGCCCGGCTGATCTCGAATTCGTATTCGGAAATGCCCTTCTGCATCTCCAGCGCTTCTTCGATATCGAAGTCCACAAACGACCCGCCCTTGTAAGCCACCACGCGGTTGGTGCTGCCCGCGCACAGGATATCCGCGGCATATGCGCCCATGATGGAAGCGTAATAGCGGTCCTTGCAGGTGGGGCTGCCGCCGCGCTGCATGTAGCCCAGGATCGTGGCTCTGGTCTCGATGCCGGTAGCCGCCTCGATCCGGCGCGCCATGGACGTGGAATGCCCGATGCCCTCCGCGTTGATGATCAGGTGATGCGTCTTGCCGCGCTTGCGGTTGTGAATGATATTGTTGATGATGGCCTGCTCGTTGTAATCATATTTTTCGGGAAGCAGAACATCCTCCGCGCCGTTGGCGACGCCGCACCAAAGCGCGATATAACCGGCGTTGCGGCCCATCACCTCGATGATGCTGCAGCGCTCATGGGACGAAGAGGTATCGCGTACCTTGTCGATGGCCTCCATGGCCGTGTTGACCGCGGTATCGAACCCGATGGTGTAATCCGTACAGGCGATATCCAGATCGATGGTGCCGGGGATCCCGATGGTATTGATCCCGTGTCTCGAAAGCGCCTGCGCCCCCCGGTAGGAGCCGTCGCCGCCGATGACCACTATGCCGTCGATGCCGTGCTTCCTGCAGATATCCGCGCCCTTCTGCTGTCCGGCCTCGGTCATGAATTCCATGCAGCGGGCCGTGCCCAGGATCGTGCCGCCCCGCTGAATCGTGTCGGACACGCTGCGGGCGTTCATGTCGATGATCTCCTCGTTCAGCAGGCCCTGATAGCCCTTTTTGATCCCCTTGACCGCCACGCCGTTGGTGAGCGCCTTTCTGACCACGGCGCGGATCGCCGCGTTCATGCCCGGCGCGTCTCCGCCGCTGGTCAATATCCCGATCGTTTTGATTTTAGCCATAATGATCTCCTCCCAGACCGGTCTGCCTTCCGGTACTTTCCCATTTTAATATAGAAAAGCGTCCATTTCAATCACTTTCCCGCAAAATCCGGCGGATCCAAGCTGACCTTTTTTCACGTCAGCTTCACATTCTCCGCGCCGAACATTCCTGAAAGACGCGCCAGGAGCTCCTGACTCGCCCGGACATATCGGTTGGGCGGCAGCAGCTTGCTGAGCCGCTGGTCCTCCAGGCAAATCACGACGGCATCCCGGCCGTCATACTCCGCAATGACATCGTAAAACGCCTGTTCCGCCGCATGCCAGTCTTCCAACGTAGGAAACCGCAGCCAAAGCTTTCTGGGTACTTCGTCAAAGGTCTGAATGCCCTCGCAGATCAGCTTGCCATCCCTTTCCTCATCCGCATCCACTCTGCCCCGGATGAACACCTTGCTTTCCTCCACCAGCTTCTCACTGTATTGACCATATGCTTTAGGAAACACAACCACTTCTACGCTTCCTACCAGATCTTCCACCTGCAAAAAGGCCATTACCTCGTCCTTTTTCGTATATTTGATCTTTTTTTCAGCGATTATGCCGCCAATCACAACCCGGGCGCCGTCCTTTACCCGAATCTCCCCGGTTTCCTCGTCCAGGGCGAAATCCGCTGTGGTGTTGGTGATATTCTTGCGCCAGAGCTTCTCATACTCCTCCAGAGGATGTCCGCTGACATAGACGCCCAATACTTCCTTCTCAAACCCCAGCATGAATTCTTTGGGATATTCTCCTACGTCAGGAAGGCGCATTTCAAAATCCGCTTTCTCCTCTTCTCCGGCCAGATCAAATAAAGACATCTGACCGGCCATATTGTTCTTTTTATTCTGCTGATGGCTGTCCATCATCTGCCCGAACACGCTCATGAACTGCTTTCTGGTACCGCCCAGACTGTCAAAGGCGCCGGCCTTAATGAAATTCTCGACGTTTCGCTTATTGATCTCAGAATCAGCCATTCTCTCGGTAAAATCAGAAAGGCTGCGGAAGAGTCCGTGTGATCTGCGTTCCTTCAGGATCGCATCTGCCACCGGACGGCCCACACCTTTGATGGCGGTCAGCGCATAGCGGATCGATTTTCCGGATACGGAAAATCCCGCTTCTCCTTCATTGATATCAGGCGGCAGGATAGCGATTCCCATCTGACGGCAGGTCAGAATATATTCCGCCACCTTTCGGGAATTGTCGATGACGGAGGTCATCAGAGCCGCCATGAACTCCACCGGATAGTAATGCTTCAGCCAGGCCGTCTGATAGGCCACCACCGCATAACAGGCCGCATGGGATTTATTGAAGGCATACTTGGCGAAATCCATCATCTCATCATAGATCTTCAGCCCCACGGCCTCAGGAATCCCCCTGTTCACGCAGCCAGGTACATCCTCTTCTGGGTTGCCGTAGACAAAATTGGCCTTTTCCTTTTCCATCACAGACTGTTTTTTCTTGCTCATGGCACGGCGAACCAGATCGCTCCTGCCCATGGTATAGCCGCCCAGATCCCGCACGATCTGCATAACCTGCTCCTGATAGACGATACAGCCGTAGGTGGGCTCCAGGATCGGCTTGAGCTCCGGGCAGGAATAGGTGACCGCGTCATGGTTTTCCTTACCGCGGATATATTTGGGAATAAATTCCATGGGACCCGGACGATACAGGGAAATGCCGGCAATAACGTCCTCCAGCGTTTTGGGCTTTAATTCCTTCATGAAGCTTTTCATCCCGCCGCTTTCCAGCTGAAACACGCCATCCGTCTTTCCAGTGGCAAGGGAATCAAAAACGGCGACGTCCGAATAATCCAAATGGTCCATATCCACGTCTCGTCCGGTATCTTTTTTGATCAAATCCACGGCGCTGCGGATCACAGTCAGCGTCCGCAGTCCCAGGAAATCCATTTTCAGAAGTCCCAGTTCCTCCAACGTCGTCATGGTAAACTGGGTGGTGATGGAACCGTCTGCCCCTCGGGAAAGGGGTACAAAGCGATCCGCCGCCTCCGGACAGATCACCACGCCCGCCGCGTGCATGGACGTATGGCGGGGCAGTCCCTCCAGCCGTTTGCTCATATCGATAAGCTCATGCACCTTACCGTCGCTCATATACAGCTTTCTCAGCTCCGGATTCTTGGAGAGTGCGGCATCAATGGTGATATTGAGCTCATTGGGGATCATTTTGGCGATGGAATCCACAAAGGCATAGGGAAGATCCATGACCCGCCCCACATCCCGGATCACGCCTTTGGCCGCCAGCGTACCGAAGGTGACGATCTGCACCACCTTCTCGGCGCCGTATTTGCGTCCCACATAATCGATGACCTCCTGCCTGCGTTCAAAGCAGAAATCCACGTCGATATCCGGCATGGACACCCGCTCCGGATTCAGGAACCGCTCGAACAGCAGGTTGTATCGAATGGGGTCGATATTGGTGATATGCAGGCAGTAGGAAACGATGCTGCCCGCCGCGGACCCCCGGCCCGGTCCCACAGGGATGCCGTTCTGCCGCGCATAATTGATGAAATCCCAAACGATCAGGAAATAATCCACATAACCCATCCGTTTGATGATGCCCAGCTCATATTCCAATCGCTGCCGCAGCGTGCCGTCATCCTCCGGATAGCGTTCCCGCATGCCGTCATCGCACAGCTTGTTCAAATAGCTCCAGGAATCATATCCCTCCGGCACTTCGAAATGCGGCAGCTTTGTGACGCCGAACTCAATCTCCACATGGCACCGGTCCGCAATGCGCTGCGTGTTCTCCACCGCTTCCGGCACATAGGAAAAGAGCCTTTTCATCTCCTCCTCGCTCTTTACAAAATACTGACCGCCCTCGTAGCGCATCCGGTCTTCATCCGCCAGCTTCTTCCCGGTCTGGAGACAGAGCAGAATATCATGAGGCTTTACATCATCCGCATACGTATAATGCACGTCGTTGGTACACACCAGCGGGATCTCCAATTCCTCCGCGATGTTCAAGAGCGCCGCATTCACGGTCTGCTGGGCCGGAATACCATGGTCCTGCAGCTCCAGAAAATAGTTTTCTTTTCCAAAAATAGACTGATATTCCAGCGCACACTTTTTCGCCTCTTCCAACAGCCCCTTCTGAATATAGCGAGGCACCTCTCCCGCAAGACAGGCGGACAGCGCGATGATCCCCTCGTGAAACTCCCGCAGCACTTCTTTGTCCACTCTGGGCCGATAATAATATCCTTCCGTAAACCCTTTGCTGACGATCCGGGTCAGATTGGCATAACCGATATCGTTCTCGGCCAGCAGCACCAGATGGTAATACCGGTCCTCCCCGCCGGTCAGCTCCCTGTCGAACCGGGAATTCGGCGCGACATAAACCTCGCAGCCAATGATGGGATTGATGCCTTCCGCCTTCGCCGCACGGTAAAAATCAATGACACCATACATGACGCCATGGTCGGTAATGGCGGCCGCCGTCATGCCCAGCTCCTTCACCCGTTTCACATATTCCCGGATCTTGTTGGAACCGTCCAAAAGACTGTATTCCGTATGAACATGCAAATGCGCAAATGCCATGGTTCATTCCCCTCCCTGTGGACCGAGCGCTTCCCCGGCCGTATCATATCCGCCGTTTCCGCAGTCAGTCAGTACCAGTTCCCCGTCCCGGACATGATAAATCTCATACCGGCTTCCTCCGTCCGCATCCGGAACAGTCACATACCACAGTCCGTTTTCTCCGGCCAGACAGGAAAAACCGTCCGGTGCGCGGTAACGCAGCGCCTTTAGAACCGCCTCCCCGTTTTCATAATCCAAAAGGGCCTCCGGTTTCTCCTCATACAGGTCATATGCTTCCACCTGACCATCTCCGTAAAAATAGGGCCATGGACAGCTTCCGGCGCCGTCCGCAAACCAGGCGTCAATATCTCCACCCGCGCTGACTTCGATTCGCCGCGCGCCCTCCAGATAACGGCAGGGCTGTTTTTCTTCTACGCCGTACAGAATATCCGTTCCCCAGCCCTTCCACAAATACAGCGCATTCCTTCCGATCCGACAAATACCGGCGTTTTTCACCGGGCACCGCTCCTCCAGGAGACGCAGCCCATCCGGTCCCGCATACCACAGATCACAGACCGGCGCTCCAAACGCTCCGTCATAGATTCCGATGGCCACAAATCCTTCTGTTTCCCGGTCCCCGTCAAAGTCCGCAAGGCTGACAAAGCACAGCGCATCGGCGGGATATTCCTGCTCCTCCAACACGGCATCCAGCACCTGTCTTTCCCCGGCCTTCAGTGCCGTATAAGCCTGATTCGTCCGATTTGCCGCATACCGTTCCGGCACCTCATTAAACGCCGCCAGCTCTGCATCTTTTTTCTGCCGGTCCGAATAATAATAGCCTTCCCCTTCCATTGCCGGGCAAGCTTGTGTCAATACCCCGTCCTGCAGCTCAGAAATGGCATACCGATACTCTGCGATTGGCTTGCCGTTTGAATTTTCTGTGATCTCACGGACCCGATATCCAACCCGTCCTTCACCAATGCTGAAAAACTCATATTCCAGGCCGTCCCCCGCTTCAGAAAACAGCTTCTCCTGTGCCTCTATCCAGGACTCTGCTTCCGGATCATCCGTCTTTTCCGGAAAATAAGCCAAATATTCTTCCAGAGACAGATCCTGCACCGGAAGCGCTTCAAAACCGTCTCCTTTTCTTTCATAGTAATACGGAATCATGCCTTCTCCCTGCGTCCATTCCTCCGTCACGGGATTATACCGGAAATGCTCCGGCGCATAAAACACCGTAAGGCCGTTCCGCGTTTCCTCAATATCCAGTGCATCCGTGAAATGAACTACTGCACCGTTCTCTGTCCCCGCAGCGACCTGAACGAAGGACTCGCCGTCCCGTTTTCCTTTCACCAGCAGTGAAAACCCTTCTTTCCCTTCCAGCGAATGGATTCTGTCCAGCTGAACGTCCCGCAGCACTTCCTGTACCCTGCTGCCGCACACGTACCACAGATCCCCTTTTGCGATGCCAGCCGCATTCAGACGAGAACCATCAAAGAGGAACAAAAAGCACCCTTCCTTCCTCTGCTCCCCGGGCACAGTCCCGCTCAGCACAAGGCACTCCGTTCTGCTGCCGTAGCCGCCGCGAGCCCAGACCGCATTCAACGCCTCCTGCTCTTCCCCTTTCAGCGTATCCCTTCCGGCCAGCTTTCCTTCCAGAGCCTCCGCCTTTTCCTCCATCACAGCCAGCGCTTTGTCTGACAGCTTTCTGGCGAGCATTGCCAGTGCATCCTCCGCATCCGATTCTTCCCCCGCTTCGGTTTCCGGCTGATCTTCGGACTGCGTCCTTGATGCTTCCGTTTCCGCCCCAGTTTCCTCCGACTCCGGCTCCGAAACTTCCGTCCCTGATGCGGTTTCCTCCGTCTCCGGTTCCGATCCTTCCGATTCTAACGCGGTTTCCTCCGTCCCCGGTTCCGAAGTTTCCAACTCTGATGCGGTTTCCTCCGTCTCCGGTTCCGATCCTTCCGATTCTAACGCGGTTTCCTCCGTCCCCGGTTCCGAAGCTTCCGACTCTGATGCGGTTTCCTCCGTTTCCGGTTCCGCTGCTGCGATCTTTGCTTTCGTCTTCGCGGCCTCCATCTTCACCGTCTGCATTTCCGTTTCCACGATCTGCGTTTCCGCTGTCGCCGTGGCCGGCTGCGTTTCTGCTGATGACTCCGGCTGAATTGCCGTTTCAGCCTTCGGCACAGCCTGCGTCTTCGCCGTCTCCCCACCAAGACTCTTCACGAGGAAGGAGACCGGCGCAATGCTTTCCCCAAAATAATGCTCCCCCATCTGCTGTGCCTGCGCAGCATAATCCCGAATGCGGATACTGTCCGATCCGCAGGCCGTACAGACCAGCGTCATAACCACAAACAATCCCAGAATTCCGCCCTTTTTCATCCTGCCATCCTCCGCCCGCCCTCAAAATTCCCTGCGGCAGCATCTCTTGCTTTATCTGATCTCTCACAAATAAGACCGGCAGACTTCTCCCGGCCTTCTTTCACCACTATGCCATGTCCTGCCGGACATGGGCCTCCGGCGGATTTTATGCGCCTATCGGCGCGGCATAATAACTATCGTTATTATGCCATGTCCTGCCGGACATGGGCCTCCGGCGGATTTTATGCGCCTGTCGGCGCGGCATAATAACCTTGCGGTCATTATACCACATCCTGCCTCCGGATTCCAGCCCGTTCTCCAAGGAATCTGTTCTCATCCGAAGGCCTTCCGCTTTTCGCAAAAAACAGACACACCAAAGACCGCGGCACAGTCCTGGGCTGCTCCGCATCCCCCTATCATACCCGTTTTCGTCAAAAGCGGCTGCCGACCGAGAAAAATCCCCCCAAAAAAATCACCTGCCCATCACACGGAACGGGCAGGTGATCAAACTCATTTTTCAGGAAAGGTACTGCTTCAAAACCTCCGCCTTATCGGTCTTCTCCCAAGGCAGATCCAGATCGTCGCGGCCGAAATGACCGTAGGCCGCGGTCTGCTTATAGATCGGGCGGCGCAGATCCAGCATTTTGATGATGCCTGCGGGGCGCAAATCAAAATTGTCGCGAATGACTTCTACCAGCTTTTCATCTGAAAGCTTTCCAGTGCCAAAGGTATCCACCATGACGGACGTGGGCTGCGCCACACCGATGGCATAAGAGAGCTGAATCTCACATTTTTCGGCCAGGCCGGCGGCAACAATATTCTTGGCAACATACCGGGCTGCATACGCCGCGGAACGGTCCACCTTGGTGCAGTCCTTTCCGGAGAACGCGCCGCCGCCGTGCCGGGCATATCCTCCATAGGTATCCACGATGATCTTACGGCCGGTCAGGCCCGCATCCCCGTGAGGTCCGCCGATGACGAAACGGCCGGTGGGATTGATGAAATATTTGGTATTCTCATCCAGCAATTCGGCCGGAAGAACCGGACCAAAAACATACTTTTTGATATCCGCATGGATCTGCTCCTGCGTCACATCCGGATCATGCTGGGTGGAAAGAACCACCGCCTCCAGCCGAACCGGTTTCCCGCTTTCATCATATTCTACGGACACCTGGCTCTTTCCGTCAGGACGAAGATATTTCAGTGTTCCATCCTTGCGCACCTTCGTAAGCTGTCTGGTCAGCTTATGAGCCAGGGAGATCGGATAAGGCATCAGCTCCTTTGTCTCATTGGTGGCGTAACCGAACATCATTCCCTGATCGCCGGCGCCGATGGCCTCGATCTGCTCATCGGACATGCCCTTTTCCGCACCGCCCTGGCGGGCCTCCAAAGCCCGATCCACGCCCATGGCGATATCGGCGGACTGCTCGTCAATAGAAACCATGACCGCGCAGGTGTTGCCGTCAAACCCATACTCTGACTTATTGTAGCCGATCTCCTTGACCGTCTCGCGGACAATGCGCGGGATATCCACATATGCGTTGGTGGTGATCTCCCCGGTCACCAGAACAAAGCCCGTGCAGCTTGCCGTCTCGCAGGCCACGCGGCTCATCGGATCCTTCTCCATCAAAGCGTCCAGGATCGCGTCGGAAATCGCATCACACATTTTATCGGGATGCCCCTCTGTCACCGATTCCGATGTAAACAACCGTTTCTCCATTTCATTCCTCACTTTCTGCCGCTTCTGCGGCCGTCTATCGGGCCATCCCATCTCGCGGGATGTTCCCGGCCAACAAAAAATCCGCTTTTTCAAGCGGACCCAATTTTGATAATCAAATCCTCTTATTGTTCGATTGCTCGCTCAGGTTGGCACCTTCCATTATATGGGGTTGCCGTGGCTTCTCAGATCCTATGTATCTCCACCACTCTGAATAAGAGAGAACACAATATGGAATTTTCTTATCAATACGATGTGTATCATACAACACAAA
>CANQTI010000068.1 GCA_947626725.1 uncultured Eisenbergiella sp. | reverse complement strand
CGCCACACGGGCAACGCTGCCGCCTTCCTCATCCACGCCCAGGAAAAGGGGGAACGCGCTGTAGGAAACCGTATTGGAAAGCATTTCCTGAAGCTGTTCGCCCGACTGTATGTTCTTTTCAAAATAGATCAGCCCGCCGACCGGATATTTCGCCAGCGCTTCCCGCGTGCCCTCGCCCGCCTGGACCGCCTGGGAAACCCCGGTGATCTGTTCCGGAGTCACAAAAAACAGCCCCGCAACCTTCTGTTCCAGCGACATGGACGCGATGCTGTCGGCCACCATCTCAGCCAACGCGTTTTCCGGCGTATATTCCGTTTCTGTTTCCGTCAGGGACTGGGACTCCATCTCATCCAAAAGCTGCGCCACCGCGGACTCCACCTCCGCGGATTCCGCTGCCATCGACGAATCGATCATCGCCTGTCTGTTCGCTTCCCGTTCCTGTCTGTGCTCCGCGATGGCTCCCGCCGCCGCACGGATCCCCAGGAAACAGCCGGCGACTGCAGCTGCGGCAAGCACGACCGTCACCGCATAGGATATGACCTGATTGCGAATCCTTCTCCTTCTTCTGAATGCTCTGCGGTCTTCTCTATCTGACATAATTCCGTTTCTCTCCGTCATTCTTTTCGTACAGTCTGAAACCAACATATATACATTAACACAAAAAGAAGCGGGTATCAATCATCTTTTTCGATTGATACCCGCATTATGCTATGTTGTCCAACGGCCTGTACCTCCTTTTCCTTCTATCTTTCCATCCTTTTCCTGTACCCTGCGTACTGTGACGGTTTTCCGAAATCCCCGGCGGCGATCCGTTCCATCGTGTTTCCCTGCCGTCTGAAACCTCTTCCTTCCTGCGCCACTTCATGGTGTGTACTCGATAAAATAGTCTCAACATATGCTCGCTTTAAAGTCTCTTGAATGTTCCCATTCGCTTTAAAGCATCTCTATGAAGTTGTCAAGGTCTTGTACCCTTTTGGAGAAAGGGTTCATCTGCTTCCGTTCTCGGTGGAACCACTCCCTTTCTGTTCTGTATCTCTTTTGTTTATAGTCACATTATATCGGGAGATCGCAGTTTTGTCAACACAATTTCTTCGTAAAAATAAATTTATCTGTTTTTACCAAAAATTAGTTTCACTTTTCATATAATAGTTTTATTATTATTTGAATTATCTGACAATTCTATCTATTCAAAGTAAAATACCGTTTATTATCGTCTTGTTATTCGTTTCGAATCGCGGCCAGGGGGCTCAGCTTCATCGCCCTTCTGGAAGGGAAGAACCCTGCCACCATGCCAATGATCACGGCGAAGACGACGGACGCCAGCGCGAGCCAGGGCGGAATGTAGGACAGGCCTTCCATCGTATTGCCGCTGGCAGCCACCGCATGGTTAATAATAGCGGATATGCCGTAACTGGCCCCAAGACCCACCAATCCGCCGATCAGTCCGATATAGGCTGCCTCGATCAGAAACAGAGTCTGGATGTTGCGCATATCGCAGCCCAGCACCTTCATGACGCCGATTTCCTTCGTCCGCTCATAAATAGACATCATCATCGTATTGGTGATGCCGATCGCCGCGACAAGAAGCGCCACCGCGCCGATTCCCCCCAGCATGGCCTGCACGTTGGCGTACTGCTGTCTGGTGGATTCGATCCACTTGATGTTGCTGCTGGCGCTGTACCCCAGCGCCTGAATCTGCTCCTGCACCGCCAGCACGTTTTCAATATCGTCCACGTTCACATCGATCCAGGAATAATAAATATCTTTATAGGGCTTCCCTGTGGAAGTGGTAGGCTGCCCCGGTATGACCTTATTGCGGAATACGCGCTTCAGCGTGGTCTCCAGCGCATCCAGATTGCAGAAAACCGTGTAGCCGTTGTTGCTCCATTCGTTCTCTCCATTGGGCTTTTCCACGCCGGCGGTGGGAATGATGTATTTTTTCGGCGGCTGCACGACGCTCCCGCCGTCCTGACCGGGCACGTTCTGATTTCCCTGACTGCTCCAGTAGGCATCCATGTCGAAGATGATGAATACGGTATCCTTCATGAAATCCACGACCATTTCCTGATTGGAGTAATAGGGATAGTCATAAGTCTTCGGATTATAAAAATCCGCGGCCACCATATTGCCGTAGAAGAACTCCAGTTCCGAAGAATTCTCCGGCAGGTGTCCGTCCCCAATCTGAATGTTCTTGTTCGCCATCCCCTCCGGCGTCGTGCCCTCAATGCTCAGATAACATTCATAGGACCCGTATTTCGCCAGTGCGGACAGCCGCAGGGAAGGAGCTGCGCTCTCCACATGCTCCAGTCCGGAAAGCACCGCCAGCGCATCATCATCCAGGCGCATCACTTCCTCTGAAGAAGAGGAAGAACCGGAGCCGCCGATGACGGAAACGGAACCCACGACGCCGTACACCCCCGATGAGCTCGAGGCACCGCCTCTTCCTTCCCGCACTGTGACCGTCGTCAGCCCGCCGTAGCGCTCGATCTCCGCCATGGAAGCCCGGTTCAGCCCCAGGCCCAGCGAAACCATGACCACGATAGACGCCGTACCGATCATTACGCCCAGCACCGTCAAAACCGTCCTGAATTTTCTTTTGAAGAGACTGCTGGAACTCATCCGCAGCAAATCCAGAATCCGCATATTGTCTACTCCAATGCCGTCCATGTCTGATATGGTTTTGCGGCATCCTCACTCGTCTTTGTCCAGATCCAGAATATCCTCTGCCAGCTGCTTCGCCGCCTTTTTCTTTTTGCGCAGCTTCACGATGACGGCGATGAGAACGATCACCAGAACCGCGGCGCCTGCGATAATGCCGAGAATGACCGGAAGCGCCAGCTTTTTCTGCGGTTCTTCTTCCATATAATTATCCTCCGGAAACTGCATCATTCCGTCATCCATCATCATTTCATTCACGAATATGTTGAGTTCTTTTTCCGTTCTGGTCTGCTTGCCCGTGTCATCCTCATAGAGAATCACCGCTTTCACCGTACCGTCGTCCATGGTCCCGGCAATGCCGGTCACCATAGCGTCCACATTTCCGGTGGCCCCGGGCTGCAGGTTGCCGATAAAGGTATCTCCGCCTTCCAGGCTGTCCGCTTCAAATTTCACCTGCACATTGTATAAGGTGGTTTTGCCCGTATTGTAAATCTGGAACATGACGTTTGCCTGCTCGCCTACCATGATATTGGCAGGATAGATCTCCGGCGTGCTGGAATCGAATTTCGATTCCTGCAGGACGGGAACGGACACCTTTGCCTCGTCGGTCAGATCCGCTTTCAAATCCGTGTCGTATTTCATGCTCACCGTCACCACGTACGGCTTCTGAGAAAGATCGGCCTTCGCCTGCATTTCGATCTGCAGATCATGGGTGCTCCCCGCCGCCATCCGTTCCACATAAATGGAACTGGAGCCGGAGGTAGGCAAGAACGCCGCATATCGGTTGGAAGTCCCGTTCGTCCCCTCCGTACCGCCTTCTACAGCCTGCAGGTCGAACAGCACGTTGCTGACCGCCGTATCCGATGAAGTATTCTGCACATGAATCGTGAGCAGGAAAGTATCCCCCGCATATACCTGCGCAGGATCCGTCTCAAAACCTGTGACAATGATCCTGGGCTGGGAAACATTGGTCTCTTCGTTTGCGCCGATGCTGCCGCTGCCCGGTTTGCCCTGACAGTTCACATACACCGTTACTTCCGCCGGTTCCTCGCAGCGGATGCCGTCTTTGCTGTACCATACCCTGAACGTCAGCGGATAATAACCCGTCAGCACATCTTCTCTGGCGGTAAACGTATAGGTCACCTCCCGGCGGTTAAACAGCGCCTCGTCATACAGCTTCGTGGCGCAGCCCGGTATCTCGCTGAAATTCCTGGTATAGCCGGTGTTTTCCAGCTGAAAAGGCCACTCATGGACATCATTGGAAACCACAGGCTCCACCAGAAGGTCGGTCAGCCATTCCTCGCCCAGATTGATGAGGGGCAGGACGATGTTCACGCTCTGATTGTAGGCCACTGTCGGCGTCTCCCAGTTGTCCGCCACCGTGAGGAACTCCGTGGTGGCCGTCACCGTACCCGTGTCGGCAATCGCCGCATCCATCTCTCCTTTTACGCGTTCTACCCAAGCCCACATCTCCGCTTCGGTCATCGTCTCCGATTCCGCGATATAATAAATGCCTTTATAGAGAATACTGTCCAGCTCATCCAGAATATACTGTTCCAGATTATTGCTGCGTATCAATGTATTCTTATAATTGAGCATGTCCTCATCGGCCGCCGCCCGCATATCGTCATTGATATATCCGCCCGACTGTCCCTCCGCCGCGTATGCGGTCAGACTTTCCTGTGCCATTCCCAGCATAAGACACCCGGATACGGCTGCCGCCCCAAAAGCGATCCACAATCTCCTTATCCGCCGATTTCCGCATCTCATTTCAGTCTGCTCCTCCGTTCCCGGCCGCGCCCTGCGCACCGTCCTCTTTCTTCTCCGACCGCTCCTGCGCGTCCCCGCCGATTTCCCCGACAGGGCCGTCCGCCCAGAGCTTTTCATTCCCTCCGGCTTCTCCGGCAGGGCTGTCCTCTCCGGGCTTTTCATTCCCTCCGGCTTCTCCGGCAGGGCCGTCCGCCCTGGTCTTTTCATCCCCTCCGGCTTCTCCGGCAGGGCTGTCCTCTCCGGTCCGTTTTCCTGTATTGTCTTCGATCTTCACGATCTTTCCGTCTTTGATATGAAAAATCCGATCCGCGAAGCTGGCCAGATGATTGTCATGCGTCACCATGACCAGCGTCTGGTTTTTCTCCCGGACCACCTTCTGCATCAGCCTCATGACCTCTTCCGATGTGTTGGAGTCCAGATTGCCCGTAGGCTCGTCCGCAAATACGATCTCCGGCTCCACCACCAGGGCGCGGGCCACGCCCACACGCTGCTGCTGTCCGCCGGACATCTGTGTGGGTTTATGCTTTTTGTATTTTTTCAGGCCCACCATATCCAGAAGCGCCTCGGCCTTCTTCATGCGCTGCGCCTTTTTCACGCCCTGAAAGGTCAGCGGCAGAGCCACATTCTCCACAGCGTTCATCGTCGCCATCAGATTGAACGACTGAAAAATGAATCCGATGTGCTCCCGCCGAAACTTCACAAGCTGATTTTCCTTCTTTTTCTCCATGTGCTCTCCGGCGATCACGATCTCGCCCTTTGTGGGCTTTTCCAGACCGGCCAACATATTCAGAAGCGTGGACTTTCCGGAGCCGGATGTGCCGACGATGGAGCAAAATTCCCCTTTATAAATGGTAAAATCCACTCCGTTTAGGGCACGCACCTTCGTATCGCCCACGCGATAGATCTTGTACAGATCCTTCACCTGTATGACAGGCTTTCCCGTTTTGGCCATGATCTCCTCTCCAACAGCACCCATGCCTTCCAAATGCCGTTTTCTACACATGATATGAAAGTATAACACAAATCTTTCCCTTTGTCTTTAAGAATTATTAAAGATTTCGGGATTGAACAGGAAAAAGGCGCACCGCCCCTGAATATGAGATGATACGCCTTTCTTTCCTTTTATATGTCCCTTTCTATACGCCTCTTAGGGCGATGCCGTTTCGCCATCCGCGAACATGGCATGCCGTCCGACCGCACAGCCGCGCATTTCACAGCTGAACCAGCACGAACATATTGTAAATGGCGCGGATCGCGTCTTCGAAATCCTCGTTGCGCACGCCGATGATGATGTTGAGCTCGCTGGAGCCCTGATCGATCATGCGGATATTGATGTTCTCATGGGCCAGCGCGGCGAAGATCCGGGCCGCGGTACCCCGCGTGGATTTCATGCCTCTGCCCACCACCGCGATCAGCGCGATATCCGCCTCGATATCCACCATGTCCGGATTCGCCAGGCGGTGCAGGGCCGCCACCACGTTCTGTTCCTTGTTCATGAACTCATTCTGGTGGACGAATACGGTCATTGTGTCAATGCCGGAGGGCACATGTTCAAAGGAAATGCCGTTGTCCTCAAAGGCCTGCAGCACACGCCGGCCGAAGCCGATCTCCATGTTCATCTTATCCTTTTCGATGTTGACCGAGCAGAATCCCTTTTTCCCCGCGATACCCGTGATAACGAAGCGAGATTTCTGACAGGTGCTTTCCACGATCCAGGTCCCCTCATCGTCCGGCTGATTGGTGTTGCGGATATTGATGGGGATGCCCTCCCTGCGCACCGGGAAAATGCAGTCTTCGTGCAGCACGCCGGCCCCCATGTAGGCCAGCTCCCGCAGCTCCCGATATGTAATCATGCTGATTTTTTCCGGATTGGGAATGATCCTCGGATCCGCGATCAGAAAGCCGGAAACGTCGGTCCAGTTTTCATAGACGTCTGCCTGCACGGCCCTGGCAACGATGGAACCGGTGATGTCGGAGCCGCCGCGGGAAAAAGTCTTCACCCTGCCGTCCGCCCCAATCCCATAGAAGCCGGGAATAACCGCATTGGGCATGTTCTTCAGGCGATCGCCCATCACCTCGTTGGTCTTTTGATCGTCAAACTCCCCGTTCTCCCGGAAAAAAACAACTTCCGCCGCGTCCACAAAGGTGTATCCCAGATAATCGGCCATGATGATGCCATTCAGATATTCGCCCCGGGAGGCCGCATAGTCCCGTCCTGCATGCGCCCGGAAATTCGCCTCAATCAACGCAAACTCCTCTGTCAGCGACAGATCCAGATGCAGGCCGTCGATGATCTCCTGATACCTGTCCTGAATGCGGCCAAACAGTTCGGAAAAATCCGCGTCAGCCTCCGCCTGCGCATAACAGGCATAGAGCATATCGGTCACCTTCGTATCGGAAGGGTTTCGTTTGCCCGGCGCGCTGGGCACTACATATCTTCTGGAGGACTCCGCCCGCACGATCTCTCCGGCCTTTTCAAACTGGTGCGCGTCGGCCAGCGAAGTGCCTCCGAATTTCACTACTTTTCTCATACCGCTTTTCTGACTCCTTTCAGGGATGTTCCCTGCTTATCTCATCCGCATTTTGGGGCGGCCCGACCAAACGGTCCCTCCCGGAGGCTTCCCGGGCAGGCCGGCGATTTTTCGGACAGACCGGCATTTTCCCAGGCAGACCGGCAATTTTCCGGGCAGGCCGGCGATTTTCCAGACAGACCGGCAATTTCCCGGGCAGACCTCCCGATCACTTTCCCGCAGAATCTCCTGACAGCTTTTTCACTCCAGCCCCAGGAAATGCCGCATCAGTGCAGGTCCGCTTCCCTTGTAATTTCCGCTCAGGATTCCTTCCGCCTCATTGTAACGCCAATCCCGCACGAGAGGCTTCGTGCTGTCATAAATGAGCCACGGCACCTCCGCCGCGGTGTGCGTGCGCTTCGCGATAGGGGTCGGATGGTCCGGAAGCACCATCATCCGGAAGGCCTCTCCTGTCTGCGTCAGCTTTTCCCACAGGGGACCGATCAGCCGTTGATCCAGATATTCGATGGCCTTCACTTTTTTCTCCACGCTTCCCTGATGCCCCATCTCATCCGGGGCCTCCACATGGATATAGGCAAAATCGTAACCGTCCCTGATCAGCGCGTCGTAAGCCGCCTGCATTTTCCCTTCATAGTTGGTATTCAGGCCGCCGGTAGCCCCCTCTACCTGCGCCACAGCCATCCCCGCACCCACAGCGATCCCTTTGAGCAGATCTACCGCGGAAATCATGATCCCCTTTTTCCCGTAGGTCTCCGCGAAGGAAGAAAGCGAAGGCCGGGTTCCAGCGCCCCAGAACCAACAGCAGTTGGCCGGCCGAAGCCCCCGCTTTTTCCGCTCCAAATTCAGCGGGTGGTCCTTCAGAATCTGATAGCTCTTTTCCATCATCCCATACAGCGCCTCGTCGGACGGCAGGTAGGGACCGATCTGGCGTCCCAGCACATCGTGGGGTGCGGTCAGCTCCAGCACGCGGCCGTGTTCCCAGATCAGACAGTGCCGATAACTGGTGCCCAAATAAAAATGGTACGGACCTCTTTCCAGTTCCGCCTTCACCGCATCCAGCAGCACGCTGCAGTCCTGCGTGGAAATCTCATCGGAACTGTGGTCCAGAATCGTCTGCTCCTCAAACGGCACGTTCTCCTCCGAAAGGGTAACGATATTGCAGCGCAGCGCCACATCCGTATCCTTCATGTCCACACCGATGGACAGCGCTTCCAGGGGAGAACGCCCCGAATAACATTTTTTCGGATCATACCCCAGTACCGACAAATTGGCCGTGTCCGAACCGGGCGCCATGCCCTCCGGCACCGTATGCACCATGCCAATCTCCGACTGCGCCGCGATCCGGTCCAAATTCGGCGTATCCGCATGGGAAAGGGGAGTCTTGCCGTCCAGCTCCTGCAGCGGTTCATCTGCCATCCCGTCTCCCAGCACCACCACATATTTCATAAATTTCTACTCCTCTTCGCTATTTTATAACGGTTCCTGCCCCGGCATTCGTGCCGCACGAAAAGATTTTCCCTGCGGCAGGCCTGGAACGGGAAACCGGCAGATCTCAGTCCTTAAGGCGGATCCGGGACACAAAGCCGGGCAGCTTCTCCGCCTTCCGGGCAAATGCGTCCTGCGTCATCTCTCCGGTCACAAAACCGAATTCCTGAGGGCACTCCGGCAGCCGTATTTTTTCCACGGCTCCAAACAGTTCCTCCGCGATCGCTTCGTCCGAAACGGCCGCCCGCACGAAAAACCGGCCTGTCACCTGTCCGAAGTCCTTTAAGCGGATCTTCTCCCGGTCCCACAGGCACCAGATATGCGTTCCCTGGTGCTTCACGCAGTCGATCACATCCGCCACCACTGCGCTGGCGGTGGGCAGCTTTCCCGCCCCTCGGCCGTAATACATGGTCTCGCCCACCATGTTGCCGCTGACGAAAACGGCGTTGAACACATTGTGGATGCCTGACAGGGGGTTGTCCTCCGAAAGCATGCAGGGCGACACAGCGGCCATGTAGCCGTCCGGCTCCGCCTTGCATACGGCCAGCAGCCGGATCGACATGCCCAGGGCCTTCGCATATGCGAAATCTTCCGGCGTGATGCCGGTGATCCCTTCCGTATAGATATCCCGGCAGTCCACGGTCTTGCCGGACATCAAACTGGCCAGGATCGCGATCTTGCGGCAGGCGTCATAGCCTTCCACATCGGCCTGGGGATTGCGTT
>CANQTI010000067.1 GCA_947626725.1 uncultured Eisenbergiella sp. | reverse complement strand
CGGGATCACCACGCGGATGGTATAGGCCTTCTTGATGGGGCCGCTGTTGGCGTCGATGAAGGAATCCCGGTAGAGCCTGGCGGTATCGAAAAAGGAATAGAGCTCCCTGGCGCTTTTCGCGTCCAGCTCCTGTCGGATCTTCTCCAGCGCGTCGATATAATCCGAAAGCAGTCCGGAGATATTGACCGTATTGGTCAGGCAGATCTGCTGCCACATGACGGGAGAAGAGGAGGCGATCCGGGTGATATCCTTGAAGCCGCCCGCGGCAATGGCCTTCATCACGCCGTCCTCGTCATGATCCTTTACCAGATTGACCAGGGAGGCGGCGATGATATGGGGCAGATGGCTGACGGCGGCGGTGACGTAATCGTGCTTTTCGCTGCCGATCAGCAGCGGGATCGCGCCGGTGGAGCGGACCAGCTCCGTGAAACGCGTCACGGCCTCCTGCGGTACGTCGGGAGCGGGCGTCATGATATAGTAGGCGTTCTCCAGCAGGGAGGCCTTGGAATTGGCATAGCCCACGCGCTCGCTGCCCGCCATGGGGTGGCCGCCGATGAAGCGGTCCGTCAGTCCCAGACGGCGGACACTGTCGTTGATGGGCGTCTTGACGCTGCCCACGTCCGTCAGAATGGCCCCTTCCCTTAAAAAAGGGAGAATATGCCGCAGATTTTCATCGTTATGGGAAACAGGTGCGCATAAGAAGATATAGTCGCATTCCTTAAAAGCATCGCAGGGCGCTTCAAAGACGGCATCCGCCACCTTCTGTGTCAAACAGAGTCTGCGGGTTTCCTGGCTGGGATCGCAGGCGAGTATACGGATGTCCGTTTGGTTCTGTTTCAGGGCCCTGGCGATGGAACCGCCGATGAGTCCAAAACCGATAAATCCGCAGGTGATCATATCAACTTCCTCTTTTCTGCCGCAAGGGGCGGTCGGCTCTTATCTTTTTCTTATCTTAACACGGCCGAAACGGGAAATCAATCGGCCATGGACGTCTCCGTTTATTTTCCCTGCAGTGCGCCCGGGCGATTGGCCTGGGACAGAGCATAGCGTTCGGAAATGGAATTCTCTCAGCGCTGCGCGGTTCTCTGCCCCCGTGAAAGGCGTCGCCATTGTTGGGGAGAGCGGCCCGTTTCCCGCTTAAAAATCGCGGAGAATTGGGCGGAATTGGAGAAACCGCAGCGCTGGGCGATTTCCGTACAGTTTGCGGGGCCGTCGGTCAGCATATTCTGTGCCATTTCGATCCGTCTGCGGATCAGGAATTGCTGAGGGGAAAATTCCGTGATTTCCTTGAAGCGGTGCTGGAAATAGTCGTAGGAAAAATTCATTTGCTGGGCAAGATCTTTAAAGCAGATTTTTTCCTGATAATTTTCTTTCAGATAGTTGATGATATATTCAAAGCTCTTATCCTGTTTTTTTCCATGCTTATTGTTCCTGAAGCGCTCCAGGGTAACCGACAGTTCGTTCAGTTTGATACAGAGCATCTCTTTATAATGAATATTTTGCTGGAGCGTCTCATTCAGAATGAACGAAGAAAGCTGGTAAATGCTGTCATTTCTATCGGTAAAAATACCGGTGGGCATGGGCCCGTCTGTTTGAATGCGGATAAAAATGACTTCCGAATCCGCCTGATGCAATTCATCATGCAGCGTTTGCGGCGGGATGACCACAAAGGTGTTTGGGGAAAAAGCATATTTCTTATCACCGATCTGCGTGATTCCCATCCCATACCGGTAATAGACCAGTTCATACTGGTTATGTTTCTCTAAAGGAACATAGTGACCGTTTTTATGAAAAGTTCTCCATGCCATGATTAATTCCATGTCTTTCATCTTTTTCCTGATACTCCTTTCCAGAATGTGCCAAGCAGATTGGTAAATATCACTACATATTTTCAATCCAGGAACAAAATATCTGGTTTAATTATAAAACATATGGAATACTGTTTTCAATTCTATTAGAAAAATTTGTGATATTTTTTGGGAATATAATACAGAAGAAATGAGGATACAGCCAATTAATATAAAAAATGGGACCAATGGATTATATCGGGTGGGGGAAAAGCGGCGGTATAATAACTGCAACGTATACGTGTACAATTAGGATGTGGCCATATTGAAGGGGGGTAGGAGCATAAAAAAAATTATTGTTGATACTGATATCGGGTCGGATTGTGACTGAAACAGGAAAGGGCGTCGGGACGACGAAGAAGGGGAAGAAATTTTGATAAAAACACTGGGGGTAAGAAAAAAGAATCGGAGACGATTTAATTGGCAGATTTTTCTGATGGCAATGGCGGGAGTGCTGTTTCTGGCAATATTCGCCTATGTACCAATGTTTGGCATTGTGATTGCCTTCAAGGATCTGGATTATACCATGAATGTCATGGCGGATCTGCAAAGCAAACCCTTTGTGGGGCTGGATAATTTTATCAAATTCATTCAGGATGCGCAGTTTAAGACAGTGATGACCAATACGCTTATGCTGGGGGTTCTGGAACTGGTGATCACGTTCCCGATCCCAATTTTCTTCGCATTGCTGCTGAATGAGATCCGGAATAATTTTGGAAGGCGTCTGGTGCAGACCTGCACATATTTTCCGCATTTCATCTCCTGGGTAGTGTTCGGAGGAATCGTGACCGCTTTTCTGTCTACGGACGGCGGTTTTATCAACAGTGCCCTGATGGGGCTGGGATTGATCCGTTCACCGGTTCAATTCCTTTCCAATGCGGATTATTTCTATGCGATCGTTATCATATCGTCGGTGATCAAGGGAACCGGATGGGGGTCCGTGGTTTATGTTGCGGCGATTGCGGGTGTAGATCAGGAGATTTATGACGCAGCGCGCGTAGACGGTGCAAACCGACTGCAGATGGCGCTTCGTGTCACACTTCCATGTATCGCACCCACCATTACGGTATTGCTCCTGCTCGCCATAAGCGGAATCCTTGGTTCCGGCTTTGACAGGATCTATATGCTGCAGAATCCTTTGAATCTCACGCGAAGCGAGGTGCTGGATACTTACATTTATAAAGTGGGTATTTCCCAGCGGCGGTTTTCCTTTACTACCGCCGTGGGTGTTTTCCGTTCCATTGTCGCAGTGATCTTACTGGAAGCGGGGAACATTACCAGCAAGAAGCTTACCGGCAATGGTCTGTTTTGAGGGGAGGGGCAGTATGGCGATTCGTGTATCCGGAAAATTCCGGAAAGGGAAAAGCGGTCTTGTTCACCGCACCAACAAATGGGACATCATGATCTATGCATTTATGGCGTTTTTCGTGATTGTCTGTGTGTATCCGTTCTGGTATGTGCTGATTGGGTCCTTCAGCGACGGCAACGATTATATGCGCGGAGGCGTTTATCTGTGGCCCAGGCTGGTGAGCTTGCAGAATTATGCCGTGGCGCTGGTGGATTCCAGGCTTTGGATCGGCTTTCGGGTGACATTTCTGCGTACAGTGATCGGAACCGTGACAAATGTTTTATTCACAGCAATGGTCGCTTATGCTATGAGCCGGGATAATCTGCCGTTTCGTCCGCTGATTTACTGGTTTAATATGTTTACCATGTTTTTTGGCGGCGGCCTGATCCCGTTTTATCTCGTGCTCAAGCAGCTGAAGCTGATCAACACCTTTTGGGTCTATATTATTCCGGGGCTTTATTCGGTTTACAACATGATCATCTGTTCCAACTATTTCCGCTCGATCCCGGGCGAGCTGCATGAATCGGCGGTGATGGACGGCGCGTCGGAATTCCGTATTTTCAGGAGCCTGTATCTGCCGCTTTCCACGCCGGTCCTGGCCACGATTGCGCTCTGGGTAGGTGTCGGCCACTGGAATGCGTTTTATGACAGCATGGTATATACGACCAGCCGGGATCTGCAGACATTGCAGTTATATTTGTACAAGATGATCAAAACTTCTGAGTTTGTGAGTACGGCGGATATGGGGGGCCTGCCCAGCAATATACAGCAGAACATAACGGCCACGACGGTGCGTTATGCGACGATCGTGATAAGTACGGTCCCGATTCTGTGTATCTATCCGTTTTTGCAGCGCTTTCTTGCGAAAGGCATTATGCTTGGTTCTCTGAAGGGATGACGCGGTGCAAGGGCCCGGGCAATGCGGGCTGCACCGGGGGGCATTATCCCTTTCATCATAAGAGAAAAATAAAAAGGAGGATGAACATGAAAAAAAGAGGGAATGCAACAAAAATTCTGGCGCTTGTAATGGTATTGATTCTGGCGCTGGGCAGTCTGGCGGGGTGCGGCAGCAGCAGTTCCGGCAATCAAAGCACGTCCGCGGAAAAAGAAGGAACACAGGAAAGCAGCGTATCGAAAGAGAATAGCGCCGAAGCCAGTACAGATTCCGGCACGGCGGAACCGGTTAAGCTGACCTGGTTTGTAGATGTGCCTTCCTTTTCGTTCAACTCAGAGGGCTGGGGGCTCGACGACATGACCAAGGAACTGACGGAAAAGTTTGGCATTGAGATCGAGTTTGTCACGGCGGCAGACGATTCCGGCTCTCAGCTTGCGACCCTGATTTCGGCAGAGGATGTGCCTGATATCATTACGCTGGAGGGCCTTTGGGATACCACTTCCACCAATCTGATCAAACAGATGGCCGAGTCGGGGATGCTGTATTCCTACAATGACCTGATCGATCAGTATGTGCCGGAGGAAGAAAAGGCGGGGTTCCGCGCCGATATCCTTGCCTGGTATGCGCTGGCGGACGGGAAAACCTACGCTTATCCCAACTACGCGTATTCTACGGATGATGTTCCGGAGGGAAAAGGTCTGATTCCGAACCGCTGCATTATGGTGAGGGCCGACATGCTTGAGCAGCTGGGCAATCCCGATATGTCCACACCGGCCGGCTTCTTGGATGCCTGCGAACGCGCCATGACGGAAATCGGCACATATGACAGCCTGGATGTGATCGGCATGCAGCTTTACGAGGAGGGCAATGAAGCTGTGGACATCGTTTCGGCTTATTTCGCTGTCCCGTGGGAAACGGAAGACGGGCAGGCTTACAACTCCTGGCTGAACGGTGCAAATAAGGAAACCTATGCGTTCTTAAATGAGGCATATCGCCGCGGTCTGATCCTGGATGCCAATTATACGGACGGACGCGATCAGGTAAAGGAGAAGATTGCCAGCGGCCGTGTATTTGCGCTGCTTGCGGCACCGCAGGATTTTGCCGATTCGTTCCGTACGCTGTATGAGAATGATCCCAATGCGTATTATGTGCCTGTGACGCTGCGCAATGCGGCCGGGGACGATCCGGTGCTGACGGACATTTCCGGATGGGGATATCTGCAGACCTGTATTTCGGCAAACTGCAAGGCACCGGAACAGCTGATCCGTATGATTTCGTATCTGGTCAATGATGAGGGCGCGATTCATATGAATTATGGCTGGGAAGGTGAACAATGGGAGTGGAATGAGGACGGCACCATCCATGTGCTGGATGAATTTAAGGAAGCCTCACAGGAAGATCCGAATTTGAGAAAGAAACTGGGACTCGTATGTTTCGATCTGTTTGCGAACAATGCCTTCCTGATACAGTTTAATGAGCCTTTGGATCTGACGAATGAGATTGATCTGGAGACGTATCATACCAATGATAATTATCTGAAAGAGGAAATGGCCATCTATTCGCACAGGCCGGCGCAGTATAAGTATGATCCGCAGGATGAAAGGGCTACAAAATATAACGAGGAAAGCGTGAAGAGCAGAAGCTATATGACGATAGCCCAGGCGGAGCTTTTGACCGCCCCGACCGCGGAAGCGTTTGAGGCCAAATATACGGAAATACAGGAAACACTGCCCACGATCTATGACATCGATTTCTGCCTGGAGTATACGAACGATGCTCTGCAGGCCGGGAAAGCACAGCTGGGAGTGAAATATTTCTGGCCGCCTTATGCGGAGGCCGCGGGCGAATAAGCCAGAGGCGTATGGCCTGGAAATGAAGGAAAAGTGGCCGGTACAGGAACGATCAGACACGGTATTCTGCCGCCTCGTTTTGACATGCGGCAAGAATATTGTATCCGGAGTGTTGTTGTGCCGGCCCTTTGTGTCTGATGCGAAAACCTGACGGCGGCATGAAGAGGGGATGCTGCGGCCTGAAGCGGCTGTGTCATCGGAATGAGCATTCCGGAATGGAGGGAAAATGCTGAGACAGGAAATGCGTTTGGGGTATTTTGACATGATTCACCGGCCGGGAGAGAAACTGGGCGTGCTGGATAACGATTCAGATTTTGAATGCTGTGTCCAACGGACACACTGCAATGCAACTCATATGTGCCTTGCTCCCGCCGTGGTATGGGATGAAGAGCAGGGGAAATATATCCTGGATGATACGGGGATCGACGAAAGACTGAAAGCGTTTCGCAGTACGCTGACCGGACGCCGACATACCATTTTAACAGGGGCGGAGCACAACAACGTATATTTTCCGGGATTTTATCACTACCGGAAAAATTTGCCGAAGGCTCTGATGCGGGATATGGATGGGAATACACTGGATCTGCACGATCCGGATATTCTGGAAGGAAAGCCGATCCCGATGCCTGCCATAGACGATCCGGATCTTTGGACGCTCTATGCCAGGCAGCTGGCAAAACAGGCCTCATACATGCCGGGCTGCCATCATGTGGCCGCATATGTCATGGGCGGTGAGATGATGTATCCTGAGTTTTTCAGCTTGGGGAAAGGAGATTACCGTCCGGAATCATGGGCCCATTTTACTGCCTGGTGCCAGGAAATGGGGTATCCTGTTCCTGGAAAAAGTGCTACACTGGAGGAAGGGAGCGATGCCCGCCGTCTGTGGCTGCGTTTTCGGGAACAGGCAATGGCGGATCGCGCGGCCTGGTATTATCAGGCGATCCTGAACCAGGACGACACGCATCTCGCGTTTTATCCCACACACGGTTCGGCTTTGTACGGATATTCCAGACAGGCGCTTGGACAGCAGCCGGATACTCTGAGCGCGGCCTGCGACGGGATCGAAATGGGACACATTATGGTGGATGACGATGCTGAGCGGCGGAATGTCATCATGACCTGCTTCAACAGCGCATACGGCAAACCGGTGATTGTTCCGAGGCTGGGAAATAAAACCGCGGATCTGGGTGCGGCCGGCGGAGGGCGTTCCTTTACGCCGCAGCTTTTGCGGCGGTATATCTATGAAGATCTGGGGATGGGGATCAGCATTATTTTCCCGATTCACTGGCGTTCCCATTTGCATGACGGCGAATGGTTCATCAAAGATACGCCGGCTGAAGCGGAATGCCGCAAGGTGTTTGATGAGATCGTTGCAGCAGCGCCTTACATGATGGGCATGGGAAGGCTGCAGCCGCAGGTGGGCCTGCTGGCGGCCGACGATACCTGGCTGGATAAATGGAATATGCGATGGACAGCGTTGATGCAGGATTTCCTGACGGATCATGTCAACGCGACGATCATCACGGATTCCATTGTGGATGCGCAGCTGGCCTTCCGAATGCCGCTGCTGCTTCTGGTCGATGCTGAAAGAATCACGGAAGGCACCTGGCAGCGTCTGCTGGATTATCTGAATGCGGGCGGGAAAATGATCGTATGGGGCGCATTTGCCCGAAACCTGGATGAGGAGAAAAGAACGGAGCTTCTGTCGCATAAAAACTGTCTGCTCAGCCAGGCGCCCGCCATCGAAAAAAAGCGTATTGTGCGCGAGATGTTTCTGACGGGAATGCGTGAGGGCGTTACGGGAATCCGCTATGAGATCCAACCGGTGGATTGTGGCGCGCTGCAAAAGGAAATGAAAGAATTTGCGCAGGATACGGTGTCAAGGCCCTTCCTTTTGGAGGATTGCTGTACAGACCGGACGGATCCGCGCGGTGTCAATGCATATCCTTTGACGGATCGGGCCGGACTGGGCTGTGTTTTGGTGAATAACGGAAACGATACGCATACGCTGTCCGTGAAACCGGATCCGCGTCTGATGACGGAGGCTGCGGTCCTGGACATGCTGACCGGCCGGGAAATCGCTATGCCCATTACGCTGCCGCCCTGCGGCACGATGCTGCTCTATTTCGGGAAACGGGCTAAGGAACTGGAAGAAGAGGTCTGTGATGCGGAGGATGCGTTTTGGAGGTGGAGCCGTCTCGGTGCAAATATTGGTGCGCTGCGGCACAATTTCAGCAATATGCGCTCAGGAGGGCACTATGTGAAGCGGTATGCACTGGCAGAGGCTCTGCTGCAGTCATTGGCGCTGCGCTGCGAATGCAAAGCCGGACCGGACGCGCTGGAGGTGTCTGCCGAGGTGTTCGACGCGCAGGGAAATCCGGTCGCAGAGGGCGCCAGACTGGAACTGACTGTGACGCCGGGAAGGCCGGAACGGTACACGTTTGCGGCGCTGGACGGCAGGTATGTCTGCCGGATTCCCAGGCAAAAGCTTTTGAAACTGTACGATCCGGCGGCCGGCTGTTATAGGCCATACCGGGGCAGGCTGCGCCTGGTCATTCAGGCGGAAGCGGGAGAAAAGCAGGGCGGATGTATGGAGCATGTCACGCTGTGATCGCTTGGGACGAAAAACGGGGCAGCCGGCTTACATACGCGTGCGGCATGGAGGATACACATGAGAATACTGAATTTCGGTTCCATGAACATTGATAAAGTTTACAGGGTGAAACGGCTCGTCGGACCGGGAGAGACACTTTCGTCCCTAAGCTTCCGGTGTTTTCCGGGAGGAAAGGGACTCAATCAGTCCATTGCGGCGGCGAGAGCCGGAGGCCGTGTGTTTCACGCCGGAAGCATTGGAGAGGACGGCCTCTTTTTGAGGGACCTGATGGAAGAAAGCGGTGTAGATGTCCGTTATGTGCGCAGGACGGATACCGTCTGCGGACATGCCGTTATCCAAGTGGACGAACAGGGAGAAAACGGGATCCTTCTTTTTGCGGGCAGCAATTATGAAAATGGAAAGGAATATGTGGATTCGGTTCTGTCTCATTTTGCGGAGGGTGATATCCTCATGCTCCAAAATGAAATCAACGACCCGGCTTATCTGCTGAAAGCAGGAAAAGCGAAGGGAATGCGCATCCTGCTCAACCCCTCGCCTGTGGACGATCGGATTGGGCCGGAAGAGCTTTCCTGTGTTACATGGCTTATGGTGAACCGCGGGGAAGGGGAAAAACTGACCGGGGCCAGGGAACCGGAAGAGATCCTGT
>CANQTI010000066.1 GCA_947626725.1 uncultured Eisenbergiella sp. | reverse complement strand
GGCAAAAGCTAAGAACTATCAACGAAAGAGGAGTCGAAAACGGCTCCTTTTTCGCTTCACAAGTGGCAAACTCGGGATATAGCATATTCGGCAGCAGGATGCAAGTTTTTTGTGACGGCATCTAAAAGAAAAATTACAATACATAACACAGCTTAAGAAAAGGTTGACGGAAAACATATGATTTGATACAATGAGCTAAATGTACAAGAATAGGCATAGTATCAACGGTATTTGATTGAAATGCCGTTTCTGTTTGCGGATGGAGCGCAAATGTCATTTTAAGGATACCCTTCCGGCAATTTTTTGCGGGGGGGGTATTTTATTTTATGGTTTCAGGAGGAGAGGTATGAGAACAGGACGTTATAGTTTTTTGGCAATGCTGCTGAGTTTTATCCTGATGGTTACAACTGTGGCACAGCCTGTTTATGCGGCGGATGGAAGCAGCGGTGTACCCGCAGGCCCGAGCGGGATATCTGAAACGGAAAAACCGGGCGCAGGCACAGAAGCGGAAACGGGCGGCGTCTCGTTGGACGATGCGGCGGGGACAACCGAAAATGATGGGGACGCCGTACCGGGAGACGGAGAAGATACTGTATCTGCCTCCGGGGCGGACAGTTTTGACGGCGAAACTGTGGGGTCCGATTCTCCGGAATCGGATTCCAATAAAGATTCCGCAGGAACCGGGACGGAGGAAGAAGGGAAAACCGAGGCGGCCGATTCAGAAGAGAAGGGGCCCGCAGCGGAAGACGGCGGTTCCAAAAGCGAAGGTGTCGGCCAGTCATCTGAAATAGAAGGCGCGGGGGATGATCATGCGTCTGAAGACGGGGAACCGGGGGCCGGTCAGGATTTCGAATCGGAAGCAAATTCTGAGATACAGCAGGGAGATCCCGGAACGGATGGACAGGAAGGAGACCAGCCCGGTCTGGATACCGGCCTGGCGCCTGAACTGAACGGTATAGGGGCGACAGATGAGAGCCTGGAAGGAGAAAAACAGGAAGGGGAGAAAGAAGCGGGGGAAGCTGAAGAAGAAAAGAAAAGTGATGAAGAGATAACAGCGAAGCTGATGCAGGCGAATACCGATACGCCTGTGGAATTGGGGATAGAGGAGCGGGAGGCCTCGGAGACGCTGAACATATCAGTAGATTTTTATGCTTGGTCGAGTTCCACCGAAGGAACGGCCAACTATGGGTTAGAAAATGCCATGTGCGTGTGGCTTGAAGAAGGTAAAAACGCTGCAGATTATATATACAAGGTAACGCCTCCGGATGGAGCAATGTCGGGGGAAATGGCACTTAAGCCGACTTCAAACCAGAGAATGGCGCGGTGGCAGTACGTGCCCGAGAAAGGAGGCGTATATACGGTTGGTGTTTACAGCAAGGAAGAGCAGGAGAAGGAGCCTCTTGCCACTGCAGCGATCACGCTCTATAAAATAACCTATCATGAGGGCAACGGTAAAATCGACGGAGAACAGCAATTCACTTACGCGGAAGCGAATACGCCGATCGGTCTTCTGCCATGGCCGAAAGTGACCGCAGCAGAGGGGGGAGAAGGGGACAAGCTGATTGGCTGGATGATAAATAAACCGGAAACGGGGAAACCCTATACCTCGGATTCTGAGGAAATTTTAAAGACGGTGCCAGCTCTTCAGGATAAATATGAGATTACTCTGTACGCCTGTATCGGGACACTGATTCGCTATTCTTTCAGGATCAGTGAAAAAAAGGAATCGGACTCGGTGGACCCGGATAAGGACGCTGCAGTGGAAACGGTTTTTGAAGATCTTACGTACAAGTACAGCGCGGATGATCGGCAAACGAAAACACTGTATATTCATAATACAGGGACAGTGGAAATTCCGAAGAATGAAATTCAAATTCTTGATGACAGTAAACATTTTCTGTATGAGCTGAAGGGGGATATTCCGAAAAACGGGTATGCGGAACTGTGCATTACTCCCCAAATAGGGTTAGGGGATGGAGAATATACGGATCGGGTTTTGGTGAAGCGCGATTCGTTTATGGTCCCACTCACTGTTAAGGTATCGGTAAGAAAGGCAGCTGCGAACCTGAAGCTTGACGGAATACAAAAGGAATATGGCCGAACCTTGTCCATTTCGGATATTCCCTATCATATCACGATCGGAGACACGGATGTAACCTCAGAAGCGGGGAGCCTGACGAAGGCCGGCGTCTCGATTGCCTGTGACGGTTTTGGGAAGAGTGCGAAGGTCGGTGAAACGTATCCCTACAATGTAACGATCACACCCAAAGCTTCCTCAAACTATACGCTGCAATATGCTTCAGAGGGACAGACGGGAATCCAGGTGATTCAGGCGCAGCCGGAGATCAGCTCGGTGACCGCTTCCGGCCTGGAGGTCGGGCAGATGCTTCGGGAGTCCGAGATCACCGGGACAGCGGTAAATCCTTACACGAGAGAGACGATAGAGGGAAAATTTGAATGGGTGAACGGTGATACGCCGATGAATGAGGAGGGGACCAACCCCCAGTCTTATCGGTTTGTTCCTGGGGATTCGACCGACTATAAAACGGTAGAGGCCACAGTGAATGTAACGGTGAGCCGCAAGCTGTCTACGGAAGTAAAAGCGGTGGCGGATCTGGAGATCCTTTACGACGGCAATCCGCATTCGGTCGGCTTTACCGCCACTGTGACAGCGGCGGACGGCAGAACGATCGACCGTCAGGCCGATCTCGTCTTTTCGTATCAGCGCGCAGGAGAGTCTGAATGGAAAACGGGGACACCGGTTGACGCCGGCGAATATACGATAAAAGCTTTTGCGCCGGAGACCCGAGAGTATGCGGCCGGCGAGGCTGAGGCCAAATTGAGGATTGATCCCATTACGGTGCGGCTGAACGTGAAAAGCGGTATTGTGCAGCCGAAAGAATATGACGGCAGTATTGCGGCGTCCCTTGGCTCCAGTCCGGTCGCCATAACGAGGGGAAATATGCCCATGCGCGACTGGGGCAAGGTCGACGTGAACCCTGACGCGGAGTACACTGCTGTGTACGACAGCCCTTCCGTCGGGAATAACAAACAGGTCACCATCACGTTGGAGAATACGGAAGGAATGCTTGTCGGTGAAAGGGCGGCGAACTATCAGATACAGTCCGGCGTTACCCTGCATACGGTCGGTTCCATTACCAGGAAGTCCGTGAAGATCCAACTGAAAGAGGCGCTGACAAAGGAGTACGGACAGTCTCTGGCGCCCGATGCGGACGCTTTCGAGCTGGCAGCGGGAGAAAAACTGGTCGGAACAGATTCGATGCTCAGTTTGGGCCTTCAGGTCACCAGCGACGGTTTCGATGCGTCTGCCACAGCCGGAACTGCGTACGATATTCAGGTCCAAACGGACGCGGGCAGCAATTATGAGGTTGTATTGACAGGAGAAGAGAAAAAGGTTGCCGTGACACAGGCGGAACCGAAGAAGATATCGGTCAGCGCTGCCGGCGGAAAAAAGAGAAACAAGCTGGAAACGGTAAAGCTGATGGGAACCTTCAGCAATCCGTATTCCGGCTGGAACGTACCGGGAACGTTCCGGTGGAATGCGCCGGAGACAATTCTGGACGAAGAGGGCAGCGTGAAATATGGCTGGACCTTTGTCCCTGAGGACACGGTGAATTATAAGGAGATAACCGGAGAAACGGAAGTCGTCGTGACGAAAAAAGGGCCTGCGCCGCTCAGCTTTGACAGCGAGGAAAGCGGAAGCGAGGTACAAAGCGGGACGATAGAAGTGGATTTTGACGGGAACGGACATGAGGTCCTGGTGGAACTGCTGCTTGGAAGCTCAGAGATTCCCGCCGATGCGATAAATGTGGAATATGCATTTCAGTCGCTTCCGGAAGAGCAGGAACCCGCGAAAGCGGTTCAGAAGCGTTCCGGTATCCGCACCATGTCCATGAGGTCGCTTGGAAGCGGGCTGGAAAGTATCTGGAGCAATGAACCTCCGGTTCATGCGGGGATCTGGCTGGTGCGTGCGACGATGGAAGAAACGCAGGAGTATGCCATGACACAGATAGAGGGTGTATTGCGCATTCGGCAGGCGATTCCAGAGCTGGAGAGCATTACGGCCTCGGAGGTAAAGCGCGGCAGCCGTCTGTCTGAATCTGCGCTGAATGGCGTTTTCAAAGGAAAAGACGGTAAGCCGTTGGAAGGCGTTCTTCTTTGGGACGCGGTGGGCGGTGAAGCGCCCGCGCAGGTTCCGGTGGTGAACGGAAAAGAATATGGATGGATTTTCACGCCAAAGTCCCAGGAGGATGAGGATGGGCAGCAGTACCAGGATTACCGCAGACTGAGCGGAACAGTTCCGGTTTTCTTTGAGGCGGATCATCGAAAGATTGAAAGCGCTTCTGTGTACAATCTTCCCAATGAAGTCGGAGATCTGGCCGTTGTCACGCTGGATGCAGAGATCTATCCGGATGACCGCTTTACTTTTTATAAGGATGCGGCCTGTACGGATCCGGTCAGCAATTATACGCCTTTTTCGGAAAGAGGAACCTATGAGGTGCTGCTGGACGACGATGCCCTTGCGGTATCGGGAGGGACGATTTACGTCAAAATTGACGGATCTGACGTGGTTACCCCTGTCAGCTATAAGCCGGAGATCGGGTTCAATTTACCGGATCGATTACAGGTATATGCGGGTCATGGACTGGATCTGGAAATGATTTTTTCTGACGTCTCTTATGGTGATCTGCTGACAGATAATGTGACATGGATGTTGGATTCCGGTATTTTCGCCGAACTGGAACAGTCGGGGAAGACAGAGGCCAGAGTAAAAGGGCTTGAAGCAGGCAGAGCTTTCCTGAGTGTGTCAGCGGAATTCAGGCATCCGGCTCCGGGCAGGAATGAAACCTTTAGGATCTCGAAAACAGCGGAGATCAAGGTTTTGCCCGCTGTGGGAGATCTCGTGATCACAAATACGGTGAAGGGGAGTGACAGTGACCCCAACAAGGAATTCCTGTTTACCATATCGGCAAACCTGGGAGGCGTTCCCATCAACGGTGTATATGGCGGGATTGCATTCATAAACGGAGCTGCGTCGTTCCGGCTGCGCCATGGACAGACCATGACGATCAGCGGCCTTCCGGAAGGAATCAGCTATACGGTCAGGATTACGGACGAGAAGGCAGAGGGATATTCGATTCCGGTTGCGGAGTTTCATGGGAGCATAGCGGCCGGAGAAGAGAAGAGAGCGGAGTTCATTGCGGAGAAATCAAAACCCGCGCAGGAATCCGAATCGGAGAAAAATTCGGAATCCGAAGCAGAGAAAAATTCGGAATCCAAAGAGGAGAAGAATTCGGAGGCCAGCGCGGCAGGTTCTGGTCAGCCGAATCAGACGCCGGCCAGCGGAGCGGCCATACCTGTGCTGCCTGTTTTGGAACCGCAGGAGGTTCCGGAACTGACGGCAGCATCGGAGCCTTCCGATCAGTTCACGGGCGGTTCTCCCAATACATCGGATGAAAGCAATCCGGGAAGGTATCTTTGGATGATGGTTCTTTCCTTTGCGGGCCTTGTGTTCGTGAACGGAAAGAAGAAACGTCGCAGCCGCTGATCTCTGGTTTGTGCATGTCCGCCCTTTGAGGGGCAGGAGCGTTTGCAAAAGGCGGAGAAACGGGCAGGAAATAGAAACAGAAAAAGAATCGAAAAAACAGGCTCGGCGGCCGGACAGATTTTTTGTCCGGATCGCGAGGGCCTGTTTTTTGATGAAAAACATGCCATATGCAGAATGAATATCATTCATTGCATTTTAGGATATCCTGATAGAATTCATCCATTTCTTTCTGAGAGGAAAAGACTGCTACGTACATCTGATTGCCCATGGCACCGGAAAGCACGTCGGGAATTCGTTCCATCATCTTCATTTGTTTGCCGTATTTGGCGATGATATCCGCGTGGCTCATGGCAAAATCTTTGCCGTCCCGCCGTCCTGCGAATGCGCAGTAAGCGTGTTTCCCAATGGGCATGGTGGAGCGGTCGAAGGCGATCATGTCGGCCCAGATCTTGTAGACGTCTGTGCTGTGAGCGAAATCGATCATATCAGGGGTGAAGCCGCCGCTGGGACGCATATTGACCTCCAGCGCGACCAACTGTCCTTTTTTCCCAAGCCCCTCATGGTCCTTCAGAAGACGGAAAAATTCAAAGTGAACAAAGCGGCTTTTGACGCCGAAGCTTTGGACCGTGGCGCGGCCGGCGGCCCGGGTGTCATCCGGCAGACTTTTCAGGATATAGTAGATGGAATTGTCGTTGTGATTTACGATATCCATGATGGAGACCGGCGTCACATTGCCGGTCTCGAACATGGGTTCCCCGTGGGAATCGATGATGGCATCGTAAGAGTTCACCTCGCCGTCGATAAATTCCTCCATGATATACTGGGTGTTGGGCCATTTCAACTGGAAAAAGCGTTCCATTTCCACGTCGTTTACCAGCTTGAAGGTGTGAGAGGCCCCGACACCGTTGTCGGGCTTGGCCACGATGGGATAACCCACTTCTTTGGCAAATGCGAGGCAGTTTTCCAAATCGTCGACCAGATGGTAGCGGGCGACGGGGATGCCGGCTTTTTGGTAAAATTCCTTCATTTTGGATTTGAATTTGATGTGCGGGATATCGCAGGACTGAAATCCGGTGGTGATGTTGAAGTCCGTGCGCAGACGGGCGTCACGCTCCAGCCAGTATTCGTTGTTGGATTCCAGCCAGTCAACGCGGCCGTGCTTGTAGATCAGAAAAGCGACGGCACGGTATACCTCTTCATCATTTTCCAGATTGCTGACTTTAAAATACTCGTTCAGGCTGTCCTTCAGCTCCTGTTTCAGTTCGTCATAGGGCTGATCGCCGATGCCCAGTACGTTCAGGCCGTTCTTTTTCAGTTCACGGCAGAACATCCAGTAATTGGTAGGAAAATTGGGGGAAATAAAAATAAAGTTTTTCATCAGGTTCTCCTTTGCGTCAAAATAAATGTATGCGGGAAAGTGAATGGATTTATTCCAGCAGACCCGGCAGAAAATAAGCGGCCTGCTTTTGCCACCAGTACCAGTCATGGGCGCAGTCAAGGCCCCAGAAGTCCACGGTGGCGGCAATTCCTTTCGCATGCAGGATGTCCGCAAGCTGTCGGGTAGAGGCGGGCAATTCCCATGGGCCCTGTCCCACACAGATTACCGCTTTTTTTTGGTTGTAGAGCGGAATGAAGGGGTGGTCAGCAGGCATATTGGAAAGATAATGGACCGGGGAATTGAGGTAAACCAGATCGTCCATATAGCCGCCGAACCCGTATTCCGCCGTATAAATACCGCTTAAGGCCAAAAGCCGGTCAAAGAGGTCAGGGCGGCGGAAGTAGAGATTGGCCGCGTGAGTCGCCCCCAGGCTGGCACCGAACACCATGATGCCGGGATAACCGGTCCAGCCGTTTTTGATGTTGGCGGTTTCCCGCATGAAGGGAACGAGCTCGTCGGTGATATAGCGGATCCACTGTTCGTGGCGGCAGATGCGCTGGTGCGGGTTGCCGCCTGTGTTGGACCAGGTCTCGGAATCAATGGTGTCGATGGAAAAAACCATCACTTCCCCCGCCTCGATCCAGGGATGCAGGGCATCGGCCATTCCGAAGTTTTCGAAATCGTAAAAGCGTCCGTCCTGGCAGGGAATGTAAAGAAGCGGACGGCCTCTGTGGCCGAAGCGCTTCAGTTCCATATCCCGGTCCAGAGAAGGACTGTATTGTTTGATATATTCTGTTTCCATATACGGTTCCTCGCGATGCAGGGACGGCTGCTTCATGCTTTTTCAAGCACGCGCATGAAAATCGGAATCTGTTTTTCCCAACAGGCTTCGCAGTGTTCCCCGCCGGGAATGATGCGGGCTGTTAAGAGCACTTCTTTTTCCAGAAGAAGGGATGTCAGGGAAGAAAATTGAGCGCGCATGTCCGCACGGTAGGGCAGTTCTTTTTCCCCGTAATCCATATAGAGAACGGTGTCAGGCTGCAGAGGCGTTCGCCGGATCAGGTTTTCCAGCCGTCCAGGCGCAGTCCAGATGGAAGGGGAGAGCGCGGCAGCGCCGGAAAAGATTTCGTTGCAGGCGATCAGAGCGTAAAGGCTCATCAATCCCCCCATGGAGCTTCCCGCGATAAAGGTATGTTCCCGCCCGGGAAGGGTGCGGAAACGGCTGTCGATCTGGGGCTTTAGCGTGTGCGTCAGCCAGTTCATCGTGACTTTGCCCAGGCCCCGAACGGAACCAAAGCTTTTCTCCCGAAAGGTATAGGGAGCATATTCCCGGAGCCGTCCGTGATCGGGGCTGTGATTGCATTCCACGGCGGCGATGATCATTTGCGTCTGCGAGGAATCCATGTATTCCTTCATGCCCCAGCTTTTCCCATAGGTGGCGTCCGAGTCAAAAAAAACGTTGTGGCCGTCGAACATATAGAGGACCGGATAGTGTCTGTCAGGCTGCTCATAATAGGACTGCGGCAGATAAAGGTACAGATTGCGTGTTTCCTCCCCGGTCAGCTCGGGAATCGTGATCTTCTCTACTTCAACCATGCTGTTTTCCTCTCTGTCATATGAAAATCGAATATAGTATAGCACCATGTTTTTTAAATGGCAAGAAGCGGAAGGAACAACAATTTTTATGTATGCAGGAACAAAAATGTTTATGTATGCAGGAACAACAATGTTTATGTTTATGGGGATAACAATGCTTATGTTTCGCGGGATCAGCAAAGCTCATGCTCTGTGAGCGGCCTTCCATGCCCGGACGGTTTCGAGTTTTTCCTTCAGCGCTACTTCTGCGCCTTCTCCGTCAGGGCGGTAATAGACCCTGTTCTTCAGACCGTCCGGAAGACATTGCATGGCGGACAGCTTCTCGGCCGTATCATGGGCATAGACATAACCTTCTCCGTAATGCAGATCCGCCATCAGCTGCGTGGGAGCATTGCGAATCTGAAGCGGAACAGGCTCGGCGAGCGTTTGAAGAGCGTCCTTTTTGCACGCTTCATATCCGGTATAGAGAGCGTTTGACTTGGGGGCCAGTGCCAGGTAGACCACGGCCTGGGAGAGGTTGACGGTGCATTCCGGCATGCCGATGAAATGGGCGGCCTGATAGGCGGCTACCGCCAGCGGAAGCGCCTGGCTGTCCGCCAGTCCTACGTCTTCGCTGGCAAACCGGATCAGACGGCGCGCCACATACAGCGGATCCTCCCCGGCCTCCAGCATCCGGGCCAGCCAGTAGAGGGCGG
>CANQTI010000065.1 GCA_947626725.1 uncultured Eisenbergiella sp. | reverse complement strand
GCCTCGCACCCGCCGGCGGCTCTCTGGAAGGCCCTCCTGCTCCTACTATTCCTCATCCTCGCTGTTTTCATACTCTGCCAGACGTTTGCCGCCTGAAATATGTACTTATTTTATGCTCCTGCAGCGTATTTGTCAACCGCTTTTTGCCGCACGGACGGCGATCAGCCACCCAGCTTCTGCAGAAGCTCCTCCATATCGATGGGCTTTGGAAGAAAATCGTCCATACCGCTGTCAAAGGCCTTTTCCCGATCCTGCGCTGTACAGTTGGCGCTGCAGGCAATGATGCGCACCGTTCCCGCGTCTGTACGATTTGCCGTGCGGATCGCGCGGGCCGCTTCAAAACCGTCCATCTCCGGCATCAGCAGATCCATGAGAATGACGCCGTAGGTCCCTTCCGCCGACGTAAGGAACAGCTCAACAGCCCTGGCGCCGTTCACCGCCAGATCCGCCTCATAGCCGCTCTCCCGCAGCAGCTCCAGCATGATCTCAGCGTTCAGCTCATTGTCCTCCGCCAGAAGAACCCTCGGTTTTTTCTCCGGTTCAAAAGACAGACTGCCCTCCGCGGCGGCATCCGCCGCTGCGACCCTGGCGTCAAAGGAGAACGTAAAGACGCTTCCCTCGTCCGGCGCGCTGGTAAAACGCAGCTCCCCGCCCATCAGCTTCGCCAGACGGTGACAGATGGGCAGACCCAGGCCGATCCCCTGGTCCCCTTTGGAAACGGAATCCCGCTCCTGTGCGAAGGCATCGAAAATATTCTTCTGGAACGCCCGGCTCATCCCTTTTCCGGTATCCGCCACTTCCATGACCGTGCGCACTTTCCCGTCAGAGAGGTCTTCCTGGCGCACCGTGACGGTGACGCGGCCGCCCTCCTGGGTGAATTTGCGCGCGTTGTCCAGCAGATTCAGAAGCACCTGCTGGATCCGGACACTGTCGCCGATGACCACCGGATGGGTGAGCGCATCCTCCAGCCGGAAGTCCAGCTTCTTATCCTCCATCCCCTTGCGGACGATGGCCTCCACCGTGGAGATCAGGATCTCCAGATCCACCGGCCTGTGTTCAATCCTCACATCCTGCTTCTGGATCATGGACATCTCCAGGATATCGCTCACCAGAGAAAGCAGATATTTGGCGGTCAGCGTCGATTGATTCAGATAACGCTCCATCTGCTTCCTGTCATCCATCCGGAAGGACATCAGATAATTCAGCCCGATAAGGCCGTTGAGCGGCGTCCGGAGCTCATGGCTCATGGTGGACAAAAACCGGCTCTGCGCCTTCGCATCCGCCCTGGCCTGCGCCGACTGAAGCCGCAGCCGGATCAGGAGCGCTGCCAGCAAAAGGATCAGCACGCCGGAGACGCACAGCGCGGCCAGCGCATACCGGTAACGATACAGGAAATCGCTGACGGTAAAGGAATACCGGTTCTCCATGATGGCCTGAATCGTAAAGCTGTCCACCTCGTCCTCATCCAGCATGGCGATGGATTTATTCAGAATTGAAATCAGCGTGTGCCCTTCTTCCCCCACCGGGTCCCCGTTTTCGTCAAAGGCAACCACCGCGGAAAAGCAAAGCCGATCGTCCAGCCCCAGCACGGGGATCACCTTCAAATTCTCATAGGCCGGCTTATAGAGCCAATATTCCACCACATACTGGTTCAGGATCATCAGATCGGCATCCCCCCGGTTGACGGCAGAAAAACAGTCGTCGATGGTTTCATAATCCCGGATCGTATATTTGGGAAAGGTTTCGTGCAGCACCTTCCGGATCGTCTGGGAACCGCTGGAAATCGCCACCGTCTTCTCTGCATCGTAGGAAAAACTGTCGCCGGCCCTCGCCACGATCACCTTCCGGCTGGACAGATAGGGTTCGCTGATCAGAATCCCGTTGGCAGATACGTTTTCCTGATTGTATTCCACGCTGGTGACCAGATCCAGCCCCTGCTCCATGAGATAGGAATAGGTCACGGAACCGCCCGGAAGCGGAACATATTCAAAGGAAAGCCCGCTGAGCTCTCCGATCCTGTCAAAAATGGAGCGGGAGATCCCGGCCAGTTCGCCGTTTTCTCCCCGAAAGGAGACCGGAATACGATCCTGTACATAGCCGACCCGCAGGACGGGGACGTTTTTTATGTATTCCTGTTCTTCCTCTGTGAACGTCGGCCCGGTCTGTGCATAAGCCGCGGTTCCCGCAAACAGCCACAGCGCGGCGGCCAGGAAAACAATGCGAATCTTCCATTTCAAAATACGGCGCAGAATATTTATCCTCCATGCCGCGAGCATATGCGGGCCGACACGTGCGCTCCCGCGTTTTGCAACGCCCACGGCACAAAATGCAGATTGAAAATAAACCATCCGGCTTATTTCTAATCTTTTCATCCCGTTTTCTTCAAAACGTGATCTTCAAAAATACTTCTCTATTATAGCGCCGTTTCCATACATTTCTCAATATCAACCGGAAAAAAATTTCAGAATTCTGACCTCGGGAGAAAAAAATCACAGCAAAAAACGGCCAAAAAGGAAGCGAAGCATCCGTAGCGGCAGACTTTTTCTGCCGGTCCTCTTCCTCTGTGCTGCCTAGCAGGGACAGACGCACACCGGCATCCCGGTGAAGACCTCCGCGGTCTGATACAAAGCGCCGCTTTCTCCATCCCGTCCCAGGATCGCTATGCTGTCCGAATCCTGATTCGCCGCAAGCACATATCTCCCGCTTCCTCCGATCCAAAAATGGCGGGGCGTGCGGCCGCCGCAGGGATATTGCCCCGCAGGCGTCAGGGTGCCGTCCTGTTCTGACACGGCAAAGGCCGCCAGGCTGTCATGCCCCCGATTGGACGCATACAGATATCGTCCGTCCGGACTCATATGAAGATCTGCCGCCGTATTCATCCCCGCGAAGTCCGACGGCAGAGTGGAGATTTCCTGCAGCCTGCTCAAGCGGCCGAATGCGGCCTCATACCTATAGACCATCACCGCCGATCCCATCTCCCCTGTCACATAGAGGACATCCCGTTTTTTCCCGAACGCCGCATGGCGCGGACCGCTTCCGACTCTCACCGCCGTCTCTCCGAGAATGTGGAGTCCGTCCGTATCGGCCAGATAAACAAACAGCCGGTCCAGCCCCAGATCCATAGCCAAAAACGTATCGTTCCCGAGCCAGATACAGGAATGGGCGTGCGGGCCTTCCTGACGGTCAGGATTGACGCCGTGCCCATGATGCTGTACAAAGCCGGTCTCCCGGAGCGAGCCATCCTCCCGAACGGCATACAGACAGAGACTGCCGCTGCCGTAATTGGACACCGCAGCCCATCTGCCGCCCGGACTAAACGCGATATGACAGGGATCCGCTCCGTGGGTAGGCAGAACCTGCCGCAGCTTCAGACGCTCCTTTTTTTCGTCCCATTTAAGGACGCTGACGCTCCCCTGTCTCTTTCCGCCGTATTCTTTTAATTCATTCACACAGTAAACGGATCGGCCCCCGGATGTCGTCACCCAGGACGGATTGGGAACCTGTGCCAGCGTGCGCAGGGAAAGCGGCTGTCCTGTTTCCGCATCCAGCTCCAGCAGGGAAATGCCCGCACCCGTCCCATGCACGGTTTCACCGGTCCCAAAAAGAAGCGTTTCCGTATAGCTTCCGAGCAGATAACGCTCAACCTGCCGCATTGTTCCCTCCCTTCCCCGCACCGCGCGCTCTCTTCGCCATATCGTTTCAGTCTGTCTCAACCGCCCGGACCGAATGCCGGTCATAGCCCTGCTCATAGGTCAGCGTCACGCGGTCTCCTTCTTTCAGCCGCAGCACGCCATAGAGCGCCGTATCACTCAGATCCGCATCAAACACCGCGTCCTCTCCCTCCAGACAGATGAAATAATGGGTATTCCCGTCCAGCACCACCGGCGCGACCACCTCTACCACGCCCGTGATCTCCTTCTGCTCCGCCGCCTCCTGACTCACGATGCCGTTGGTGGACAGAAGCGCGTTGTAATTTTTCTCACATTCCGCCACGGTATCGCCGATGGCCACCCACTGATACTTCTGAATGTTGATCATGGCGTATTTCTTCACCAGCCCGGCGCCGTCTTTTAAAGCCACGAAATAGGTGGGCTCCCCGGCAATGTTCAGAAGCAGCGGGAAGGTGGACCGATAGCCCAGATTCTGTACCTGCCCTTCGGCGAAGGACATAGCGGAGGTCTCGGTGGCGCCCTCAATCTTATAGTAGCGCGCCTCCATGGTGCGCTGATTCATCAGCACAAAGCCCACATTGGACTGGTCCCCATTGACCGAAGTGAGGCCCGTATACACCCACACGTCGTCGTCCAGCGCGATATAATTATAACCGGTCGTAGTGGTCAGGCAGTCCCGCTGTCCCAGAATGCTGTTGAAAAAGCCATGCACCAACACCCCATGATAGTCATAGAGCTGCATCAAAAGCTCCGCGGAATACACCTTGTCGATCCACTGCGGCACATCCTCTACCGCATAATCGATGCACTCGCCCGTGACGGCATTGCAGAGCACCACCCTGCCCACGGTCTGTCCGCCGAAAAGGCCGATGTTGAATTTTTTTACCGGGCAGACCCAATAGGGCGTACCCTCCTCATCGATTTCGAAAAACAGCTGATCGTCGAAAATATAGGTGGGATAATGGAACCGAAGATGCCGGTACAGATATCGGTTGAAATATTCCGATTTGGAATATTTGATTCCCTGATCCAGCATCACGATCTCCGTATCCTGGGTCGCCATGTCAATCCGCACATAGGCGGGAATGCCGTTTTTCTGGTTGGTCAGCCACTTGATCGTGCTGGCATATTCCAGCGGCGTCACCCGCACCGGTTTATTCTGATAGTTGAGCTGGGTATAGTCGTCCGACACCTCAAACTGAGACACCATATCCACCAGGCTTCCCATCTTCCGATCCCCCAGCAGAGCCGCCGAATCCTTGTCCAACAGCGGAATCGTGCTGTAATCCACCTCATGGATGTCCTGCGTGAAATTGCGCTCTTCCACCGCCAAAAGCTGCTGATAGCGTGCCGCGTTGATGATCGGGGAGGACAGGAACGAACCGATCAGAAACACGGCCAGGATCAGCCCGAACAGGAGCGCAAAGCCCTTCAGCGGCTTCCATTCCTTCCAGTTCAGCACTGCCTGGGCACCGTACAGTTTATATTCCTTCCTGGCCCGCCGCACCGCGTACAGCGCGGCCGCGAAGGCCACCAGCGCCAGGATGAAAAACCAGAAGCCGCTGGCATGAATATTGATGGCGGGCAGCGTGATGTAATAATAGACGCCCACCGCCAGCAGCGCCAGAATGGCCATCAGCAGATACAGCAATACCTTTTTCCCTTTTTTCATATAACATCTCCATTCCGGAGCGTTTACGCGACGGGGCGATGAGAAATCCGCGAATGCGGTTTCTCATAACGTAAGGATGTCACGGAACGTGTCATCCGTCGTTTGCCATCAGGGCAATTTGTGACGCTCCTGCACAAACAGCCGTGGAAAAAATGAGCTATCGAGCTCATTTTTTCCACTTTCTCCATTCCGGAGCCGTTCGCGCCGCCGCGTGTTCCACCGGCCCCTTCCTTCCTGACAGAAATCTCTCGCAAAAACAGGACGCCGTTTTCCATGGCGTCCTGTCTGTTCTGACGCGGGGACATCCTGCGCAGCGCACGACATCCCCGCGTTTTCTCCGAATACCGCCCGGCGGTGAAAAGCCCGCTTCCCGGATATTCCGCAATCTGTTTTATTCTTCGCTGCCCTCCGCAACGCTGGCCGCCCTGGCCGCGATCTCCTTTTCCTGTACGTCGGAAGGCGCCTGCTCATAGCGAGCGAAGGAATATTCGTACACACCGCGTCCGCCGGTCATGGAACGCAGATCGGTACAGTAACCATAGAGCATGGAGGTGGGCACATCCGCCTCGATGATCTGCTTGCCGCCGGTCACAGGGGTCATCCCCAGCACTCTGCCGCGGCGCTTGTTCAGATCGCCCATGACGTCGCCCGTGTAGGAATCCGGCACCGTCACCTTCAGAGAGGAAATGGGCTCCAGAAGCACCGGGCTGGCATCCATGAAGCCCTTCTTGAAGGCCTGAGAAGCCGCCAGCTTGAACGCCATTTCAGAGGAATCCACCGGATGATAGGAGCCATCGTAGAGGACCGCTTTCACACCCACCACCGGATAGGCCGCCATCGGACCCTTCTGCACGGATTCCATGATACCCTTTTCCACGGCAGGGAAATAGTTCTTGGGCACCGCGCCGCCGACAACCTCCTGTTCGAACACATAAGACTGCTGTACGTCGCCGGAAGGCTCGAAGCGCATCTTCACATGGCCGTACTGCCCGTGTCCGCCGGACTGCTTCTTATACTTATATTCCACATCAGATTTCTTCCGAATGGTCTCCCGGTACGCGACCTTGGGCGCATCCAGTTCGATCTTCACTTTATATTCGTTCTCCAGACGGCTGGCAACGATGTCCAGATGCTGGTCGCCCATACCGTACAGAAGCGTCTGACGGTTCTCAGCGTCATTGACCACCATCAGCGTCTTGTCCTCATCCGTAATCTTCTGCAGGGATTGGGAGATCTTGTCGATATCGGCCTTATTGACAGCTTTATAGCGCTTGGCCGTATACGGCTTCGAAAACTCAGTGCGCGCAAAGGTCAGCGGGACAGCTTTGGTGGAAAGGGTATCGCCCGTGGTAGCGGATGACTTGGCCAGAGCGCCCAGGTCGCCCGCGTGCAGCTCGCTGACTTCCATCGGCTTATTGCCGCAGAGCACATACAGCTTGCCAATCTTGGCCTCCGCATCTTTATCCCGGTTGTACATCAGATCGTCGGTCTTGAGCACACCGGAGCACACCTTGATCAGCGAATACTTGCCGATGAACGGGTCCACCATGGTCTTGTACACATAAGCGGATTTCGCCTTGGAAAAATCGTAATCCGCATGGAAAATTTCGTTGGTCTTGGCATTGATGCCGGCGCACTCCCTGTCCTCCGGACTGGGGATGTACTTCACAATGTCATCCAGCAGCGTATAGACACCCTGACAGAGCAGATTGGAACCCATGGATACGGGAACGATGGAACCGTCGATCACGTTGGTGCGAAGCGCCGCGCGGATCTCCGCCTCGGAAAACGTATCGCCGCCGAAGTAGCGCTCCATGAACTCCTCGCTGGTCTCAGCCACCGCCTCCAGCAGGATATCCCGGTAGGTCTCCAGGTTGGCCTGACAGTAATCAGGAACCGGACAGTCCACCACTTCCTTGCCCTTCCAGCGGTGACCGGTCTCGGAAACCACGTTCACATAGCCCACAAAACGCTCGTTCTCCCGAATAGGAAGGTTAAAGGGCGCGATCTTCTTGCCGTACTTCTCTTCCAGATCCTCCACAATCTGACGGTAGGATACGTTATCGATATCCATGCCGGTCACAAAAATAAAACGGGGAAGATGATATTTCTCACACAGTTCCCAGGCCTTCTCCGTGCCGACCTCAATACCAGACTTGCCGTTGATCACGATGACGGCCGCACCGGCGACGCTCACCGCCTCCTCCACCTCACCGACGAAGTCAAAGTATCCCGGCGTATCCAGCACATTGATCTTCACACCGTTCCATTCGATGGGAATGACAGACGTGCTGATAGAGATCTGTCTCTTCTGTTCTTCCTTGCCGAAGTCGCTTATGGTATTGCCATCGGGCACTTTCCCCATTCTGGACGTGATGCCGGCCAAATATGCCATTGCTTCCGCCAGGCTGGTCTTACCGGAACCGCCATGGCCCAACAGAACCACATTGCGGATCTTGTCAGTCGTGTAAATATTCATGTTCATTCCTCCGTATGATGCAGATTCTGGGTATTCTGTCAGAGATTTCAATCCACAAAGATCAAAGCAAAATAACCCCATAGGGATATTCTACTAAACTTTTCCGGGATTGGCAAGCCGTTTCAGCAAATTAAACAGATTTATTTTCCCCTCCTTGCCGCGAGCGTATGCGGGCCGGCATGTGCGATTCCGCGTTTCGTGACGCCCGCGGCACAATACGCAGCTTGAAAATGAGCCATCGAGCTCATTTTCAAGCTTTTCCCGCCAGATGGACAAAAAGATCTTCCATCAGCGCATCGCGGAAGATATGATAGACATAGCGGCACAGCGGCCGGCGCGCATCCTGTGAATAATAGTGATCATATTCCGGAATCGGCGTCGGGATCAGTCTGTCCATCATGAATTTTCCCCCATCATTCAACAGCCAGCCAATCGCGGTCACATCCCAGATCACACGGCTCCATACCTTTCCCTTCGCATATTCATTCGCAGTGTTCACGGTATTCTCCACCAGATAATCACATAACGCGTTTTTCCCGGACAGCCAGGCCCGCAGCTCCCATTCCGTCGTCAGAAAGCTGCTGACAACGCCTGCACAGGGCAAAAGGACAAGCGGTACGCCGGATTGAAAGACCACCCGCGCCGCGGCCACATCCTGACTGATATTGAATTCCCGGTTATCGCAGAAATGAAGCGCATTGCCGCCCAGCCAGACGATCACCATGCGGTCGGCGATCTCAGGACACATCAGGAGCGCTGACGCAATATTGGTGATCGCTCCGATCGCAACAACATAAAGCGGGCGCTCCGTCGAATACCGCATGGCGCGTTCGGCGAGATCCTTCGCCGCTTCCGATATGACAGGCGTTTTTTCATCGCGCAGATATCGGTCAGAGCCCCGCAATACCGGGCGCTCTTCCCCCAGCAGAAAGAGAAGCTTCCGAATCTCTTCATGGCTTTTTTCCATACCGTCGGCGGGGCCTTCCGACTTCTGATTCCAAAACGGCGCTGCGTACAAAGCGTTAACCGTCAGCTTTTGGGCCCGAAGCGCATAAGAAATCGCGAACTGATCATCGATCTCATTATAGGCATCCGTATCCAGTACCATATCCACAGGCCCGTCAGGGCAGCGCAGCAATCTCACTCTCTGTTCCGTTCCCAACATATTTTATCCCTCCTCTTTTCTTTCTCTGGAACGGCATATCCCGTTCCAGCGTTTTGCCCGGACCGCCCTCCGTTTCACAGTCCGGGCTGATTCGCGGATTCTATGTATCCGTCCGCCTTCATCCGTTTTTCTACTTCCTCCCTGCAGGGGATCGATACCGCCGCACCTTCCCTGGAAACAGCAATAGAAGAAGCGTATGCCGCCAGTTTCAGCGCCGTTTCCACCGGGGTACCTTCTGCGGCGGCGGCAATGAAATACCCGGTAAAGGTATCCCCTGCCGCCGTAGTATCTACCGCCCTGACCGGAATACAGGGCTGTCGGAGCAGGCCGTTTCGGTCGCCATAGACAGCCCCCTCTCTTCCGAGGGTGAGCACTGTCCTCATCTCAGGATATCGGCTGCCAAAAACTGACAGGATCTCTT
>CANQTI010000064.1 GCA_947626725.1 uncultured Eisenbergiella sp. | reverse complement strand
CCCGGTTTTTACGATATAATAAGCCCGGACTGTGCAAAAGAGGGGGCTTTATGCCCTTTCTGTGTCCTTTTCCCGGAAAATGCGGGGACGGACGGCCGGACAGAGCGGCGGACCGGACGGAAATGCAGAACGGCGAGCGGCTGACTGGATAGAATGACAGAATGGCGATCCGGCAGGCCGGGTGGAAATGACGGAAGGCGATCGGCCGGATGAACATAGATTCGGAAAAGGGGATGACCGGGGCGCGGGGTATCGCCGCCGGGCGGGAAGGAGAGCGAAGAGAGCATGCAGTATACGGATATCGGGATCGATCTGGGAACAGCCAGTATATTGGTTTATATAAGAGGAAAAGGCGTTGTGCTGAAGGAGCCCTCTGTTGTGGCGTTTGACCGGGACACGAATAAGATCAAGGCCATCGGCGAGGACGCGCGTCTGATGCTGGGGCGCACGCCGGGCAATATCGTGGCCGTCAGGCCGCTGCGTCAGGGCGTCATTTCGGATTATACGGTCACAGAGAAAATGATGAAGTATTTCATCCAGAAGGCGCTGGGGAAGAAGACCTTCCGCCGTCCCCGGATCGCGGTCTGTGTGCCCAGCGGTGTTACTGAGGTGGAGAAGAAGGCCGTGGAGGATGCCACCTATCAGGCGGGCGCCAGAGAGGTTTCCATCATTGAGGAGCCCATTGCGGCGGCCATCGGGGCAGGTATCGATATTTCCAGGCCCTGCGGCAATATGATCGTGGATATCGGCGGCGGCACGTCCGATATCGCCGTCATTTCCCTGGGAGGCACGGTGGTCAGCGCCTCCATCAAGATCGCGGGCGACGATTTCGATGAGGCCATCGTCCGCTATATGAGGAAAAAGCATAATCTGCTGATCGGCGAACGGACGGCAGAGGATATCAAGATCAAGATCGGGTCCGCATTCCGGCGTCCAGAGCCGGATTATATGGATGTTCGGGGGCGGAATCTGGTGACGGGGCTGCCCAAGACGATCAAGGTTTCTTCCGAAGAGACGGAGGAAGCGCTGAAGGAGTCCACGCTCCAAATCGTGGAGGCGATCCACGGCGTGCTGGAGAAGACGCCGCCGGAGCTGGCTGCGGATATCGCCGACAGAGGGATCGTGCTGACGGGAGGCGGCAGCTTGCTGCGCGGACTGGAAGAGCTGATTCAAGACAGAACGGGGATCAATACAATGACGGCGGAGGATCCGATGACGGCGGTGGCGATCGGGACAGGCAAATACGTGGAGTTTCTGGGCGGATATCGCGATTGATGGGTGGTATCCCGCGAAAATATGCGCAGTTTGCTGGATTTTACGCTGCGTAGAGAGGGGCTGCCGGATGGGCGGCCCTTTTCCGATTTATTTGTCATGAGCTGTGGCCTTAACACTTAGACTGTTGGCTTTTTTCAGGCTGCCGGCTTTTCATAGCGGATGGCGCCGGTCCTCATTTCGGCAGTCTGTGCAGGAATCCTGTGCGGCAGAGTGGAGGTTCATTTGGAACGGCTGGAAGGGTATGTTTCCCATATCATATATCGGAATGCAGAAAACGGATACACCGTGTTTGATTTACAAGGGGAAGAAGAGACCACCTGTGTCGGTTCATTCCCTGCATTGGATGAGGGAGAAACACTGGAGCTTTTCGGTGATTTCACGGAGCACGCGGTCTATGGACATCAGTTTAAGGTCACGTTATGGCAGACAGTTTCTCCAGAGGATGCGCTGGGAATGGAACGGTATCTGGGATCAGGTGCGGTCCGCGGTGTGGGAGCGGCGTTGGCGGCGAGAATCGTGAAACGGTTCGGAAGAGATACGTTCCGGATTATTGAGGAAGAACCGGAACGCCTGGCGGAAGTCAGGGGTATCAGCGAGCGCAAGGCTATGGAAATCGCTGTCCAGATGGAAGAAAAGCGGGATATGCGCCAGGCGATGGTTTATTTGCAGAAATATGGAATTTCCAATACCCTGGCTGTCAAGATTTATGAGACCTACCAGGACCGTCTTTATCGCATTTTGGAGGAAAATCCTTACCAGTTGGCGGACGATATTGATGGTATTGGATTTAAAAAGGCGGATGAACTGGCATCAAAGATCGGCATTCTCATGGATTCGGAATACCGAATTCGCAGCGGTATCCTTTATACGCTGCAGCAGGCAGCGGGAGAAGGGCATATTTTTTTGCCAAAGACTGTTCTGGTGCGCCGCAGTGCGGCCCTTCTGGAATTGGAAGAGAAGGCGGTGGAAGAGCAGATTGCCAATCTGATCATGGACCGCAGGATCGTAGCAATAAAAGAGAAGGATAACGTGAATTGTTATGTTTCCTCCTTTTATTATGCAGAGCTTTCCTGTGCGCGAATGCTTCTGGAACTGTATGCGGGAACACAGCAGGTGGGAGGAGAGGGAGCGTTCTCTGACGGGGAAGGGGAAAAAGCGCTCTTAGACAGAATCGAGAAGCTTCAGGAAGAGGAAGGAATCGAGCTGGATGCGCTCCAGAAGAAGGCGGTGCTGGAAAGCATTCGGAATCATCTGCTTATTTTGACCGGTGGACCGGGAACTGGTAAGACGACTACGATTAATATGATGATCCGCTATTTCATCTCGCAGGGGCTGGATCTTTTTCTGGCGGCGCCCACGGGCCGCGCTACAAGACGGATGACGGAGGCTACCGGCTATGAGGCCAGAACTATCCACCGGATGCTGGAGCTCTCCGGTGCCGCGCCGGAAGAAAATCGTAAAGCCAGCTTTCTGCGCAACGCGGACAATCCGCTGGAAGCGGATGTGATCATCGTGGATGAAATGTCCATGGTGGATATCCATTTGTTTCAAGCGCTTTTGAAAGCTGTCAGCCCGGGGACCCGGTTGATTCTGGTGGGGGATGACAATCAGCTGCCCAGTGTGGGCCCCGGACAGGTGCTCCATGACCTGATCGCCAGCGGAGCATTCCCGGTCGTGTATTTGCAGCGGATCTTCCGGCAGGCGGGAGAGAGCGATATTGTTGTGAACGCGCATCGGATCAACCGCGGAGAGCCCATCGGGCTGGACAACAAAAGCCGGGATTTCTTTTTCCTGGAGCGCAGCAGTATTCCCGTCATCTATAAACATATGATCCAGCTGATTCGGGAAAAGCTGCCGCCCTATGTGCAGGCGGATCCGTACGATATACAGGTGCTGACGCCCATGCGCAGGGGCGCGCTGGGCGTGGAAACTCTGAACGGAATCCTGCAGGCCTATCTGAATCCGCCTACTCCTTCCAGAAAGGAGATTCAGATTGGGGAAACGCTGTTCCGGGAAGGGGACAAGGTTATGCAGACCAGAAATGATTATCAGCTGGAATGGGAGGTCGTCAGCCGTTACGGCATTCCCATAGACAGGGGAGTGGGGATTTTTAACGGCGATACGGGGACGATAAAGGAGATCGATGCGGGTTCGCAGACGGTGACGGTGGAATATGATGAAGGCCGTCGGGTGACCTACGGCTTTTCCCAGATGGAGGAGATCGAGCTGGCTTATGCCGTCACCATCCATAAGGCGCAGGGCAGCGAGTATCCAGCTGTCATTATGCCGCTTTTGGGCGGGCCGAAGCTGCTGATGAACCGCAATCTTCTTTATACAGGCGTGACGCGGGCAAGGGACTGCGTCACGATTTTGGGGAGCAGACAGGTTGTGGAAGAAATGATCGCCAATGTCAGTGAGGCGAAGCGGTATTCCAGCCTGGACAAAAGAATCCGGGAGCTGAAAGGAGAATTTTGCTCACATTGATAGATTTGCTGTTTCCGCGCCGCTGTCCGGTCTGTGACAAGCCGGTGAAGCCCGCGGGGGCGCTCATTTGCGAGGAATGTCAGGAAACTTTGACTGTTGTCAAAGAGCCCGTCTGCATGAAATGCGGAAAAGAGTTATCGGATGCGGGACGAGAATACTGCTTTGACTGTGCTCGGAAAAAACATTTTTATGACAGGGGAATTTCTCTGTACCGTTACGGCAGTGTCCGGCAGACCATATACCGGTTCAAGTATGCGGGAAGGCGGGAATACGCGGTTTTTCTCGGCCGGGAAATGGCTGTATATATGGGACGGCAGATCCTGGCCTGGAAACCGGATGCGCTGGTACCTGTGCCGCTGCACCCGAAACGCCAAAGAAGCCGCGGATACAATCAGGCGCTCTTGCTGGCGAAGGAACTCGGCAGGCATTTGGAAATACCGGTTCTGGAACATTGGCTTGTTCGGGTCAGAAATACCAGGCCTCAAAAGCTGCTGGATGGAAAAGAGCGGCAAAATAATTTGAAAAATGCTTTTAAAATCGGGCAAAATGATGTAAAATTAAATGTGATTGTAATCATTGATGATATCTATACGACGGGAAGTACGATAGATGAAATCGCCGTTGTATGTCGGCAGCATGGTGTCCAAAAAATATATTTTGCAGCGCTTTCTATTGGCACCGGGACGGGATGAGAGAATAGAGGTGCTGCACAGAATTGATACCGGGAGATGGCTGTGGATGGTAAATGAAGAAAAAGTTCTTCGGATGACGAAAATGGCTTTCTATGAAGGAAAGCAGGGGAAAAAGGACAGGGCAGTGGCCGGATATTTCAGGGGAGATTATATCAGTGTGCAAATGATCATTTCCTTTCTGGTGATCACGTTCGCTTTTTTCGCCGGTGCCGGCGCATATGTCAGTTTTCATTTTGAGGAGCTGTTCGAAGATATTTATTCCATGGATCTTATGGAGACCGGAAAATCCGTGATCGTGCTGTATCTGGCGGTGATGCTCTCTTACCTGGCGGTTACCTGGTTAGTCTATGCGTTTCGCTATAGGAGAGCGCGAAAGCGTCTGAATATTCTCTGGGAATATCTGGATCGTCTGGATGAAACGGAGGAGGATATCTGAAAGGGTTTTAACGTATGACAGAACTGCTTTTAATGAAGGAGTACATAAAAGGATTTTATGCGAAGAATGAGGAATTTGTGGTGCCGGTGCTGAAGTTTGCACTGGCCCTGATCCTTTTTTTCACGATTAACAGCCGGCTGAATTATATGGAGCGGCTGGACAGTGCGGTGATCGTGCTGGTGGCGGCACTTTTCTGTTCTTTTATGCCGCTGGGGTTCATGGTGTTTTTGTGCGCGCTTTTTCTGCTGGCGCATGTATATGCGCTTTCTTTGGAGTGTGCGGTGGTGCTGGCGCTGGTATACTTGTTTATCGCGGTGGTTTACCTGCGTTTCTCCACAAATGGACATTTGATCCTGCTCCTGACGCCGCTGCTGTTTTGCTGGCATATTCCCTATGTGATGCCGCTGGCAGTGGGACTTTTCGGAGCGCCCGCATCAACGGTGCCGATGGTCTGCGGCGTGGTGCTTTATTATGTGCTGCATTATATTACGGGAAATGAGCAGACACTGGGCATGACCGGTTCGGATTCGGCCATTCAGCGTTTCAGAGATGTGGTGACGGGTATTTTATCAAACCGGGAAGTGGTTGTTGTGGCCGTGGCGTTTGCGGTGACGGCGGTGCTGGTTTATCTGATTCGCAGACTCAGCGTGAATTATGCCCGGGCGATTGCGGTTCTGGTGGGGATGCTGGCGGATATTGTCATTTTGCTGGTGGGAGATCTGGTGTATGATGCCAAGTTTTCGATCGCCGGAGTGATCCTGGGGAGCCTCTTGGGAGGACTGATCGCGCTGGTCATGCAGTTTTTCCGGTTCAATCTGGATTATGCCCGGACGGAGACGGTTCAGTTCGAGGATGATGAGTATTATTATTATGTAAAAGCGGTACCCAAGATGGCGGTCCGCACCCCGGAAAAACGGGTAAAACGGATCAATTCCCGTCGGCCGCACCAGAATGCTCGCCGCAGCCATGGAAAGGTAAAGACGAGAAAAAGAGTTTAAGATTCCGGGTCAGAGGTTAGGGGTTGGAAGATGGAACAGATTAGAGCTTTTGCAGACGAGTATTTGATGTATTTCCAGCTCATCGATGTGTGGGACGTGATGGAGATCATCGTCCTGTCCGTTATCGTATATTATATGATGGTATTCATTAGGGATACGCGTGCCTGGTCGCTGCTTAAGGGCGTATTCCTGATCATCGTATTTTTGCTTGCGGCGATGATCCTCCATATGGATACGATTCTCTGGCTGGCCAAGAGCGCCTTCCAGCTGGCAGTGATCGGTCTGATCGTGATCCTGCAGCCGGAACTGCGCAAGGCGCTGGAAGAGCTGGGAAAGAAGAACTTCATCGCCTCTGTCTTTCCGTTCGATCTCAATAAGCAGGAAACGGGGCTGTTTTCCGACCAGACGATCCGCGAGATCACGAGGGGCTGTGCGGCGATGGGACGGGTGAAGACCGGCGCGCTCATCGTCGTCGGCCAGAACGATCCGCTTACGGAATATGAGAAGACCGGGATCGAAGTGGACGGCATCGTGACCAATCAGCTCCTGATCAATATTTTTGAAAAGAATACGCCGCTGCATGACGGCGCTGTCATTGTGCGTGGGGACCGTGTGACTTACGCGACCTGTTATTTGCCGCTGTCTGACAATATGGAACTGAGCAAGGAGTTGGGGACCAGGCACAGGGCAGGGGTTGGCATTTCTGAAGTAACGGATTCCATGACGGTCATCGTTTCGGAGGAGACCGGTAAGATCAGTGTCGCTTATCAGGGAACTCTCTTACGGGGACTGAGCGCGGCGGAACTGGAGGAAAAGCTTCGTTCCATTCAGAATAAGACCCCAGACGACAAAAAGGAGCACAGGCGCTGGAAAGGACGGTCACGGAATGAAGAATAAGCTTTTGCACAATCTGGGCTTGAAGATCATGGCGGTCTTCTTTGCCGCCGTCGTATGGATGATCGCCGGAAGCTTCAATGATCCGCTGCGGGACAGCACCTTTTACAATGTTCCCGTACAGCTGGTGAATATGGGGATCCTTACCCGGCAGGAAAAAACCTATGAAGTGCTCAACAATACGGGAACCGTACGGATCACAGTGATGGCCGCCAGCTCCGTGCTGGAGGATCTCACCCGGGAAAATCTGGTGGTCCGGGCGGATTGTGCCCAGATCACGGCGGACAACACGATCCCCATAGAGGTGTCGATCAATGATTCCGTTTTGGAGAACAGTATTAAAAGCATTCAGGCGGATAAGCAGTTTGTCCAGCTGGATGTGGAGGATTTCCGCTCCAGACAGCTGACGATCAACGTGGTCAAAACGGGTACGCTGCCAGAGGGCTATATCACCGGGAGGACGGTCACGGAGACCAATATGATGAGCATTTCGGGGCCTGAATCCGCGCTGGAAAAGATCCGCCGGGCGGTTGTGGAGGTTTCCATGGATAATGTCACCTCCGATGTGGAGATCATCGCCCAGATCCGGCTGTTGGATGAAGACGGCGTCGAGGTGACGGATTCCAGCATCCGCAAGAGCATTGAAAATGTGAAGGTGACGGTTCCGATCCTGTTTACCAAGGAAGTTCCGCTTTCCTACGAGATCAGCGGCACCGTGGCGGAGGGATATGCGCTGAACGGCGTTTCATCCGTTGAACCGTCCACGATTCTGATTGCCGGAAAGGAGAGCGATATCAGCGCTGTGGAGGGGATTGAGATCCCCGCGTCCGAGCTGGATGTCACGGATGCCTCCGGTACGGTCACGGAGACCGTGGATATCCGGCGTTATCTGCCGGATGGCGTGACGCTGGCCGGAAATGTGTTCGACGGCCGTGTGAAGCTGACCGCAGAAGTGGAAGCGATCCGCAGAAAGACACTGAATATCCCGACGGACATTATACAGGTGCTCAATATTCCAGAAGGATGGCTGGGTGAAATTCTGGACGATCAGAATTTGCGTTTGGTCGTTTCCGGCCTGCAGGCCGATCTGAATGGGATCACTGTGGAGGGAATCACGCCGCATACCAATGTGGCCGCGCTGCGGGATGAGAACGGCGTGCTGTCCCAGGGAGAACAGCAGACTGAGATCCTGTTTGTGCTTCCGGGAACCGTCCGGCAGGAGGAAAAGGTCAGGGCTACGATCAGGCTGATTCAGCTCCAGACCGATGCCGGAGAGGAAAACGCAGGAGAATAGAACGGGAGAAAGAGATCGGTAAAGGAGGACGATGGCGATGTCCAGAATGTTTGGAACAGATGGCGTGAGAGGGATAGCCAATGAAGAGCTCACGCCGCTTCTGGCGATGCAGCTCGGGCAGGCAGGCGCATACGTTTTGACAAAGGAGAATAAGCATAAACCGACGATCATGGTAGGCTGCGATACCCGTATTTCCGGCGATATGCTGGCCCATGCCCTGATGGCGGGGATCTGCAGCGTGGGGGCAAATGCGGTTTATGTCGGCGTACTGCCGACGCCCGCGATCGCTTATCTGACCAAAAAATATAAGGTGGAAGCGGGAGTTGTGATCTCCGCCTCCCATAACCCTATGGAATTCAATGGGATCAAGTTTTTTGACGGGAACGGCTATAAGCTCCCGGACGCGCTGGAAGATGAGATCGAGGATCTGATCCGGGGCGGCATGAAGGGGCTGGAGTTTCCCACGGGTTCGGGCGTCGGCAAGGTGAAGAACCGCAGGGACGCCAGGGAGGAGTACATCAATCACGCGGTCCAGGCGGTCCCGGTGGATCTGGGCAGCCTGAAGATCGTGGCGGACTGCGCGGAAGGGGCGGCCTATTATACCTCCATCGAGGCGCTGCGTCAGCTGGGGGCCAATGTGGTGGCGATCCACAATCAGCCGGACGGCACCAATATCAATGCGAACTGCGGCTCCACCCATATGCAGGAGCTCCAGGCGCGTGTGGTGTTTGAAAAGGCCGACATCGGTCTGGCCTTTGACGGCGACGCGGACCGGCTGCTGGCGGTGGATGAACAGGGGAATATCGTGGACGGCGACCAGATCATGGCGATCGTCGGCGCATATATGCGGGATCATGGGAAGCTGAAGAAGGATACCATCGTCGTGACGGTCATGAGCAATCTCGGATTCTTTCTGTTCGGCGAAAAGGAAAAGATCGCGATCGAAAAGACAAAGGTGGGGGACCGTTATGTGCTGGAGCGCATGCGGGAGATCGGCGCAAGCCTCGGCGGGGAGCAGTCCGGGCACATTATTTTCCTGGATGAGAACACGACGGGGGACGGTCTTCTGTCCGCTCTGCACCTGCTGGAGGTCATGGTGGAGACGGGGAAGCCGCTGTCTGAGCTCTCCCAGATCATGACGGTGCTGCCGCAGGCGCTGGTCAACGCCCCGGTGCCCAATCACCGGAAGGATCATTACATGGAATATCCGGAGATCGCCGCGGCGATCGAGAAGCTGGAAAAGGATTTCGCGGGAGAGGGACGCGTCCTGATCCGGCCGTCCGGGACGGAGCCGAAGGTCCGCGTGATGATCGAGGGAAAGGATAAGGAGCGGATCGAACGGGAGGCCCGCAAGCTTGCGGATCTCATCCAGAATCTGCTTGTGTGAGGATAAAAAAGAGAGAGGAGGGAAGGCGGATGGTACGCCAGATGGTAACGATCAAAAATCCGACGGGACTGCATTTGCGCCCTGCGGG
>CANQTI010000063.1 GCA_947626725.1 uncultured Eisenbergiella sp. | reverse complement strand
GCCACTACCATGGCCTTGCCGATGCCCATGCGGCGGTATGCCTCCTGCACGCACACGTGATACAGGCAGCCCCGCCTGCCGTCGTGACCGCACAGAATCGCACCCACGACTTTCCCGTCCATCACCGCCACCACGCTGGTAGACGGATTGCGCCGAAGGAAGCGTTCCACCCCTTCTCTGGAATCGTCGATACTGCGGATACGGAATCCGCGGATCGTCATCCAGAGCGCGTGTACCTGTTCGTAATCTTCTATTGTCATCGTTCTGACCGTATACATGCTATCATCCTCTTCCAGCGTATTCCATGACAGTTTACCCTCTTCTCCCTGCTCTGTCAAGACGCAAAAACAGCGGCCCGCCTTCCGGACGGCGCCGCTGTCTGCGCTTTCTTCTGTTTTCTCTTGCCGGCTCAGGAATCCCAGCCCACCGCGATCTGCTCCTGATCGAACATCTGCTCATAAGCCTGCTCCACCAACGCTTCAATATTGGACTGAATCCCTTTATAGGTATTCTGATACATCTGCCACAGGCTGCGGGGACTCACCTTTCTCTCATCCACACGCGCGTCCCGGCAGACGGACTTCACGCTTTTCCACACGCTCGACCGGATCAGCGGGGTCCCCTCCTGCGTGACAAACACCGGTCCCTTGCGGATTCCCTCCCGGTCCGCGAAATCCAGCAGCTCCTTCCGGAACGACTCCGGGATCCGCAGTTTACGATTCCGGTTATAGCATTCCAGCATCACCTCTCCGGCCTGGACCGCTTCTACCGTGATATAGGGCAATTCCTGGATTCGGACGCCTACGCCGCCCAACGCTTTGATGAGCAGATAGGGCTTTTCCTTCCCGGACACCTTCGCCGCGCGTAAAAGCCGCATATATTCCGCTCTTGTCAGTTCCATTCTGTCAACATCCATTCTTCTGGAAAAATGAATCATCTGCCAATCCCGTCTGTCCAGATAAGAAAGCAGACTGTTCAGTGTTGACAGTCTGGAATTCACCGTGCGCTCCGAATAGCCCTGACTGTTCAGCCAGTCCCTCCATTCGACCACGGTGTTCTTGTTCAGCATTTTGTCCTCCGGCAGGAAATCATACAGCCCCATCAGGATCAGATAATAATTCTGCAAAGATCCTTCCCTTCTGCCCCTGTCAGATAAATCCTGTAAAAAATCATGTATGACTTCTGATGTCAGCGGAATTTGTTCCCCCTTTGTGGTCGCCATTGTATTGCTCCTTTCTGGCCGCACAATAACCGGCGCGGTCGCCGTTAATCCGTTTCCCCGTTTCCTTTCTTTAGTTTGTCAAAATTACTATTTTGCTCGTGTTATTCCGCCAAACAATCCTTAGTAGATAAATTATATGCCTCCTCTCCCCCTCCTGTCAATTCTTTTTCCGAAAAAAAATGTCCTTTTTTTGATCTTTTTTGCTCATTCGGGTGACATTTTCCTGGGGAAATTATTTTTCCAAATATTTTTTATTTCATACCAGTCTTTCCCGCAATCTTCAAATTCATTATTTTGAACACGTTCCATTTATGCCTCTGCCTCAGACGGTACCCGGCATTTTCTTTCCGCGCAGGCCGCGTCTCTTTCCCCCGGCAAGAGCATCCAAAAGCATCAGCAGCCCGCTGACATAAAACAGCGCCATATTATAAATCGTATATCTGCTCTGGCAGAATATAACCGCGGAAACCACCGCGACATTGGTAAGAATCGATACGAGAACCAGCGACGAAAAGAGCAAAAGCCTGGGATTGCTTCTGCGAAGCAGCAACAGGACGAACAGAATCAGATATCCGGCATACAGCACTGCAGAAGCTGCGGTCAACAGAGCCGTATATTTGGCGACGGTCGTGATAAGTCCGAACAGGAAGTTATCCAGGAAACTGTCGATCATGGAAAAAAGACAGGCGGGCAAAAGCGCGGTCACCATCTCACTCATGATTTCACCCGACTTCACAGCCTGAGCCGGTTCTGTACCCGGATAGTTCTGCTCCACATAGGAAGTCACAGTCGGGCGAAGCCGGTCAACCTGTATATGATTATAATGATCAGAAAAATGGCTCGCTCCGTTCAGCCGGCCGGCCTCCGCATTGGATTTCAAACATCCCGCCGCAGCACAGTCATCATAGATCTGCAAAAAGAGATCCTTTATCTCTTCCTCCTCGATTCTGTCAGCATCCTCTCTCTGCGCCGTATAAATAACCATTGCAAGCAAAAAGCTGGCGCCGGAGCTGTTGCGTATGGCGCTGCCGTGAAACACCTGGTTGTAGACAAGGTCGATTCCCGCGGACAGCGCATAAATCACCATCACAGAAAGAAGCGTCTGTAAAACGACCGTGGGCCTTTTCCTGCCAAGCCAAATGAAAACAGAAGCGGCAAGAAGCAGCAGGACCACAAATATCATCTGCTTCCGGATCGATATGAGAAGGACGCTCAACAAACAGGAACAGATAAAATCCCCCTGTAAAAACACGCACTTTTTCTCCTCAAAATATTCCTGAAACAAAAACCCCGTCAGATGACGGATAAAAAGAAGAAAAAGGGGTATGGCCAGCGCCTCAGAAAGAATACTGTTGGAATACAATACATGGCGATTTGCCAGAAAACGGGTGAGCAGGGAGAAACCCAGCATCATGCCGGAAAGCAGTATCCCCATGCCTCCGGAAAGCTTCAGCCTCGATACCAGAAAGCGGGTGATGGAATAATTGGCATATGCGGTAAGCAATGCCTGTACAACGATCACCCAGTACATCCAGGTGTCCGGGCTGCACATTCTTCGGAACAGAAACAGGAAAAACGGATAGACAGGTTCCCGATGCAGACTCATATCAATATAGGTATAGCTGTCCGGCCCCAGATAGGGCCCATCCAGCCAGGCAAAAAACAGCAAAACCAAAAACGGCACCAAAAGCTGTACGGCCCAAAATAAACGGCAGCGTTCTTTTTGCATCATTGAAAACACCAAACCTTTCTTAAGTTCTTCTTTTCCCTTCATCCAAGATACGCTCTGCACGCCCCGCCCCAGCTCTCTTCCAGCCGCTCCAGGGACCACGCGGCATTTGCCGGAGATGTGGAGGGCAGCCTGACGGCCCGCAGTCCGCAGGACGCCTCACAATACTTTTCATATAGCTCATACGCCTTATTCCCGTTGGCGAACACGGCACGGATCCCGGTTTGATCCAGCAGTCCGGCAATATCATTCGGCACCACGCCGCGGATGGAGCTGTCTGAAGAACCCCGGATCTCACAGGACGCGATCACATCCCAAACGGCGATGTGTCCGGCCAGCAGCATGGCCTTTTTCTCCGCGATGGTCTGCGGGATGGGACTGTCCGTCAGAAAGGCGGTCACCTTCCAGAATCGGTTCTGAGGATGGCCATAATAAAACTGCATTTCCCGGGATTTCACCGACGGAAATGTGCCCAAAATCAGGATCCTGGAATTTTCATCGTAAACCGGCTGAAATGTGTGTGTAAGAACAGCCATTTGATCCTCTCCCGCCGTCAGGAAGCCCTGACGGGCAGCAAACTTATGACAAAACCTTCCGTCAGGAGCGGTCCGGCGCGTATGCCCCAAACGCATTCTTCAGCAGAATTTTCATGAGTTCGCTGTTCCCTTTCAAAAAACTTATTTTTGTCGGAGTTTTGCCCTTTGGGGGATACGCCCTCGCAACCGGTATTTCACATGCCCGATATCCCAACTGTGTTGCCCTGACCGAAAGATACGCCAGCAGCTCATATGTCATGAACACATCCCGCAGCGGTTTTACCCGTTCGTCCCTCAGATACGCAGCGGAATATGCTCTGTATGCGTTTGTCGTATCCGTAAACTTCTGATGCGCCGTCAGAGAAATGACCGGCGCATGGATCAGCCGGACGGAAAGCAGCCGGATGAGCGGTGTATTGACGGCCTTCCCGCCCTTTATGAAACGGGAGCCCTGTACCAGATCATACCCTTCTTCCAATTTTTCAATGAACCGCGGAACATCTTCGATACTGTCCTTGTTATTCCCATCTATTGTAAGGATGCCTTTATACCCTCTCTGAAGCGCCCACCAGATACCCATGCGCAGCTGCGCGCCCTGTCTTCCGGCATCCTGCTTCACGAGCAGAGTGTTCACTCCCGTGCCAAGAAGCATTGCCTCCGCCGTACAGCCGTCCGTGGAGCCCCCGTCACAAACTGCAATATCCGCATATTCGTGTATCCGGTGCGCAAAAGCGCGCTCCAGTTCTTTTCTGATCCGGTCTCCTTCATTGATGATCGGGATCAGGAGCGCATAATCTTTTGACTTCTCCCGGTATTCGGTACACATAAATCTTGGCACGCCGGCCTGTCTTTCATACAGCACGAAAAATCCTCCCTATATCAACCGGATATTCACCGGCATTGCCCGAATATCTCTTTTACGTAAAGCATCGCACGCTCCAGCACATCCGTTTCTTCCGTCTTTCCCATCTCAATGGAAATAAACCCCCGATATCCTTCTGTCCGCAGGATATCCCGCAGTTCCCGGTGCAGATCCCTTTTTTCGATCGGCCTCAATCCCGGCTCGCTGATGTGGACATGATTGATCAGAAAAACGCTTCCTTTCAGTTCGTCCGCGCTTTCTTTGTTCTCTATCATCGTTCCCGCATCAAGGTTCAGCCGAAATCCGGCCCGATCCACCTGATCGATCAGCTCCAGCGCGGCCCTCGTGTCATTCACATAGTTCGTATGATAGACCGGCGGATTCGCTTCCATCCCGATCACGGTATCATGCTCCGCCGCATATTCCCCCAGCTCTCTGAAAAAAACGACCGCGTCAAGCGCATTCGCCCCCGGCAAAAGCGCCCTGTTTTTCGGACAGCCGAACACCAGGTTTCGACAGCCGACAGCCTGCGCGAAATCGATCGCCCGCATCGTATAGGCGAGCAGCGCTTTTCTTTCTTCCAAAGTCCCAAAAAGCTTTTCCGATCTCCCGAACCAGATTGACTGCATGGAAGAAACGGCAAACCCGTATTTACCCGCCAGCTGCCTGGACCATTGCTCTGCCTGCTCCAGCCTGTCATACGGCCTTTCCGGAAACAGTCTTGTCGGCGCGATCTCCAGCCCCGAGTAGCCCAGTTTCTTCATTTCACCATAAACGGCCTCATCACATTCCTGCGGCCAGCCTATATTGGAGATTGACAGTTTCACTCTTTTCCACCTCGGTCCCTTTTATCTTTCCAGGCTTTTCATTCATCCGTTGCTTCTTCCGACAAAATCCCTTATTTCTCTGACGACCGTCCTCTTATCACAGATGTATCCATCCGAACCGCCGAACAGGCCGCCATAAACCGTTTTATAATCATAATCCGCCGGGACACCGGCCAGCTCGTTCACAAACTTTTTTCCGGTCAAAAATTCATACAGCTCTCCCGCGGACACGGGCTCCGTCGCCGGATGCCATATCCTGAGATCATTTTGGAGCGCTGTCTGCATATCATCCCATAACCTTCCCAGATTGTAAAACTGATATTTACTCCTGCTGTCCGTAAAAGAAAGCGCCGAAAAATCCAGTTTCCGAAACTTCTCCTTCAGCAGCTTTTTTTCCGCTTCCGATATATTTTTTACTCTGTAAAATCCATTGTCCCGAAGCTCGTAATATGCTTTCAGCTGCGGATCCTTTCCGGAAAGTTCCTCCAACTTTTGCTCGCTGAGCATAAACGGGATCACATTCATATAATCATAAATAAAATTTTTCTTTATATTTGCCCCGAATAAACCCGGCAGCCGAATGATCAGCGCATCCGGAAAGGCTTCCCGGGCCCACAGTTCCAGCTGATACCGGTTATAGCCATATGCGGCAAGCCCCTCTGTATCGACCTTCGTATTTTCATCCACATCCCGGGGAACCCGAAAGATATCTATCGTGGAAATGAGCACCAGCTTCTTCGGATTGATCCTTCTGATGTTTTCCTCCGCCTGAACGATGAGCTGCCAGTCCTTGTCCGGCGCATGATTCGCCAGATATTTTTCCGCACGAAGCCCCGCATAAATGAGCAGCTCCGGCTTCGTACCGTAAGCCTGTGCGATATTTTTCGAATTATATACAGACTGAATCTGCTTTCCCGCCGAAAGATATAGATTGCTTCCCACAAAACCGGTATATCCGACCAAGGCTGTCATATGCTCTTTCATCCTTATCTATTTTGTCAATTTTTCAACGCTTTCAAAATTATACTGCGTCCTGCGGAATACGAGATTCACAAGCAGCTGCAGGTACTTGATGATAATCGTCAGAACGCCAAAAATGCCAAAGAACGCAACCGATAAAAACAGGATCGTCGTTGTCCACCCGGCCACCGGATGCGCCGTCGCAAAGATCACCACCGAATATACGATCATGAACGCGGAAATCAGCATCATCAGCATTGTCATCGCAACCGAGAAACGATAGCCCAACTGTGTGAACAGGATCAGAGAGTCCGCGGCCAACATGGAGCGATATCCCCTCTCCCTTCTATCCATTTCCGCTTCTCTCCTGTCTGTGGGACGGTACAGCACCGTATCGGCCTTAAGCCCTGCACTGGCATATACGGCCTTCCGATAAGGTATCGTCCTGTTCATGGAAGCGATCCGGTTGATCATCCTGCGGCTTAAAATCCGAAAGCTTTCCGTATGCATTTTACAGGAAACGTCTGAAAAAAGATCGAAAACGCGATAAAACAGCCTGGAGGTGAATTTCTCTTTTTTATCCGGGGCCGCGTTCACAATATCATATCCCTGAAGCGCTCTGTCATAAACTTTCATGATCTCCCCCGGCTCAAAGTCCGCAGCCGTCCGGTCAAACTCGAACACGAAATCCCCGATGGCAAGGTCCATGCCCGCATTCATTGCCGACTCCAGTCCGTGAAATCCGCTCATGTTCACAACGGATATGCTCACCGCCGCATCCGCCATACCCGCTTCTTTCTTTATGATCCCGACGCTGTCATCCTCCGAACCGTCATTGACACAGATGATCTCGGAATGTTCAAAATGAGCCTCCAGTACAGCGATGACCATCCTCAGGAATGAAGCGATTCTGTGTTCCGCATTATGCACATAAATCACAGCCGAGACAAAATTCTTCTCTTTGTTTTCCATACTAGAGCACCTCGTCCAGATCATAGACCGTGTTGATTTTTCCGGAAAGCACCGTTACAAACGTCGGATCCTTCGAATATGTCCGGATCACCGTCGGCCTCGAATCATCGATTTCTGAACTCATCAGAATCGGTTTGACGGAAAAAAGGGACTGTCTGTAAACAAATGTGAACTCATCCCGCAGATACTTCCCCGCCAGATTCGCCATATAGGGAAACGCGGTTTCCGGCCTTCCGGGACAGTCATTGCAGTTCCCAAGCCGGAACGCCGAACACGTTCCGCCGTCCTTTCCCTGACAGGGAAAGGCAGGCGTTTCCCGATAACACGTCATATGAGGCGTGAACGTCACCGAGGTCAATGAATGTAAGCCCGTCTTTCCAAAGGGCATGATGGAGAAAAACGGGCCGTCCATCACGGTAAAACCGTATTGCTTCAGTTTTTCCCCCGCATCGCATAAAATGATCTCACACAGTTCATACTTGATCCGGAACTTCTCCAATCCGGCCATGTCCAAAATCTGATTGATGCCTGCATAAGCCGCGTTCAGGACAAATCCCGCTCTGTACTCTTTTCCGTCTTCCATACAGACTGCGTATACATCGTTCCTTTTCTCTATGGACCGGATCGCGGCGCCGTATAAGATTTTCACATTTTTCAGCGCATTTAATTTTTCCAGGAAATAATCCTTCAGCAGCATCGCGTCATAGGTGTATTCCCTCGTTAAAAACGCGCCGTCACACATCCCCGGTTTGAAAAAACGCTCCGGATGCAGTTCCTCGCAGGGGATACCGGCCGCTGCACAGAAACGCTTAAACTGCGTCCCGTCCGACCAGGAATACCGGGCAGACGTGGCATAGATCTTATCAAATTCCCGGTTGATGCAAAAATCATAATCCCTGTTGAAACGTTCAAAATATCCGGCGGATTTCATTGCCGTCGAAATCGATCTGGGATAATGATACCCCTGATGTACCCGTGCCTGATTGATATAGGTAGCCCGGCGAAACGGCGTGGGGTCGCACTCCAGCACAAGCACCTTTTCCCGTCTCTGACCGCAGACACGAGCGGAATAGAGACCATACAGCCCTGCGCCGATGATGATTTTGTCATACTGTTCCATAACGCCGTCCCCCAGCCCTTCCGGCCTGCTTCAAATGTCGGTGCCCCGCATACGCTTCACGAATTCGCGCTTCCCTCAAAGCTCCCTTTTACGGAAACACCGGCGCCGTCCGCAGCCCTTCCTCTTCCGCTTCCCCAAACATCAGGTTCATGTTCTGCACGGCCTGTCCGGCCGCGCCCTTGACCAGATTGTCCATGGCGCCCATCATGATGACGCGGTGCGTGCGCGGGTCCACCTTCACATTCACATCCACGAAATTGCTGTCCTCCACCCAGCGGGTCTCCGGGCAGACGCCGGACTCCAGGAAGCGGACGAAATATTCGTCCCGATAATATTTCTCATAGGCCGCGCGGACCTGTTCCTCCGTCGGAAAGCTGCTGCCGTCCGAACCCTGCTGCGCCTTCAGCGACGCATACGCCGTGATCAGAATGCCCCGGTTCATGGGCACCAGATGCGGCGTGAAGCTGATGAGCACCGGCTCCCCGGCGGCATAGGAAAGCTGCTCCTCGATCTCCGGCGTATGCCGGTGGTTTGTCACCCCATATGCCTTGATATTCTCGTTCACTTCGCAGAAAAGGTTCGCCGCCTTGGCCCCTCTTCCCGCGCCGGAGGTGCCGCTCTTGGCGTCGATGATGATCGTAGTCGGATCGATCAGCCCCTCCTTCAGGAGCGGATATATGGCCAGCGTGGAACAGGTGGGATAGCAGCCGGGATTCGCCACCAGCCTGGCAGTCCGGATCCTGTCCCGGTTGACCTCACACAGCCCGTAAACGGCCTCGCCGATGAATTGCGGCGATTGATGCGTCATGCCGTACCACTTCTCATAGACGGACACGTCCTTGATTCGATAGTCCGCGCTCAGATCCACCACTTTCACCCGGGAGAGAATTCTCTCGTCCAGAACGGACGCCAGAAATCCCTGAGGCGTCGCCGTAAAGATCACATCCACCTCTTCCGCCAGCTTCTGCAGATCGTCATCCTTACAGACATCCTCCACCAGCCGGAACATGTTCCGGTAAACGTCCGCATATTTTTGATCGATATAGCTTTTGGAACCGTACCATTTGATTTCCACATTTTTATGGCCCAGCAGAAGGCGTACCAGCTCGCCCCCCGCATATCCTGTAGACCCGATGATCCCTGCTCTGATCATAATATTCTCCTCCTCGTCCTTCTCATGCCGCAGATGAATAATAATACTTTATTTCTTCATTTCTACCGCCTTTTTCAGGAATATAATACATAATTATTCATTATTTCTGCATATTTTTGTATCAAATATCCCTTGCAATTCTCCCTGCCCTGATGTATAGTATTGGAAGAATGCGGCGTATGTACATAT
>CANQTI010000062.1 GCA_947626725.1 uncultured Eisenbergiella sp. | reverse complement strand
AACAGCTTCAGAAGCGTCTGGGTGAAATCCTCGCCGCCCAGATAGTTGTCCCCGGCCACCGCCCGCACCTCCAGGATATTTTCATACAGCTCCAGGATGGAAACGTCAAAGGTGCCGCCGCCCAGGTCGAAGACCAAAAACCGCGTGTTCTTCTTTCTTTCGTACAGACCGTAGGCGATGGCCGCCGCCGTAGGCTCGCTGATGATGCGCTCCACCCTAAGCCCTGCCAGCTCCCCGGCGCGCTTGGTGGCCTTGCGGCGTCTGTCGTCGAAATAGGCGGGCACGGAAATCACTGCCTCCGTCACTTCCTCTCCCAGAAAATGCTCCGCATCCTCCTTCAAGGCGCGCAGCACGAAGGAAGAAAGCTCCTCCGCACGGAATTTTTTCCCGCTCAGCACATATTCCCGGTCGCTGCCCATGCTCCGCTTGAAGGCGGCAGCCACCGTGTCCGGATAGAGAATCCGCCGTTCCTTTGCGGTCTCTCCCACATATACGCGGCCCTCCTCATCCACGCTGACCACGGAGGGAGTCAGCAGCTGCCCCAGCCTGTTGGGAATGATCTTCGGGCCTTCCGGTGTAAAATAAGCTGCCAGACTGTTGGTCGTTCCCAAATCAATGCCGATTATCATAAAAACCGCTCCTTCTTCTCTGTTTCCTCTCCTGCTTCCTGACCAGCGCCAGTTTCACGCGGACGTCCCTGTTTGTCCGGTCCTCCGCCAGAATTTTTTCGTAAAGTGCGGCAGCAGCACCGTATTCCTTTTGGGCCGCATGTACATCTGCCCTCAGCTCTTCCGCATCCGTACAAAAACTGTGCATGCAAAACAGGCATTTTGGACTGCGTCTCATCTTTTCCACTATGGAAAGGGGCTCCTGCACCTCGCCCGCATACAGCTTCATCGTGCCCAGCGCATACAGACGGATCAGATGGGCATCCAGGGATTCAACCCACGTTTCCAATCCCCCGTGCTCCCGATACCAGTCCATTCCTGCCCTGGCCCAGACCGCGGCATCCCTTTTTTTCCCAAGAAAAAAGAAAATGTTCGCTGCCTGACAGCACAGCTTCGGGAAATGATCGCTTTCCCTGGGATATGCGGCCAGCAGCCGCCGCATTCCGGCAGCTGCACGTTTCAGCCGCCCCTGATACCAGTAAACCTTAGCCACCGTCTCACCGATCTCATCGTCATTATAGCCGTCGTTTTTGTAATGGGCCCTGATATAAGTGAGCGCCTGCTCATAAAACCCCATTTTTGTATAAACTTCCACGAACCTTTCAGCCCTGGCCCGTTTGGCCTTCCGACCCATCTGCCCCGGTTTTCCGTTTCGGCCCCCTCGATCCTCCAAAAATGAGCGGTCAATGAAATCCAGCGCCTCCTGCCAGCGCCCCAGACGGCAGTACAGACTGCATATGGTGTCCAGTCCGCTCTCCGCACGAAAGCGCTTCCAGTTTTCCAAGCCCGTCTGCAGCGCACTCTCACAGCGGCGCATCCGGCAATAGATGCGGATCAGTACCTCATAATGAAAGCTGCCCGGAGCGTTTTCCATATTTTCCAGCGCCTGCAGCGACTGGTCCAGCGCGTCCTCCGTTCGCCCAACGGCCAAATAGACTCTCGCCAGATTGCTGTGGGCATAAGGATCGGCGGGATCCGCCTCCACAGCCTTTTCAAAATCCTTTCCTGCCTTCTCGTAATCCTTTGCCAGCACATACAAGAGGCCCCGTTCTATGTAAAAATAAGCTTCCGGCCGATGCCTGATCATCTGCTCGGCATATCCCAGTGCCTCTTCCAGCGGCTCCAGGGTATTGTCCTGTTCCATTTTTTCTTTCAGGATGCGCACGATCCAGTCACAGGCGGCGGCGTTGTCCTCCCGCCTTGCCACGGCCTCCCGCAGATAGGGCAGCGCCTCCGCGCCCTGGCCCATCCTGTAATAGCACTCTCCCACATTCGCATAAAAATGCGGCGTTTCGTCGTAGTCCGCCCTGCATTTCAGATACAGCGAAAGGGCCTGCCCATACTGCTTCTGCTCTTTGCATATGCCTGCCTTGATATAAAGCTGCATTTTATTCCCGCCGGAAAGGGCCAGCGCTCTGTCAATATGGGCCATGGCCTGACCATAATCCTCGAGCCGCCAATAATTGCGCGCGCGCTCCGCCAAAAGCTCCGCTTTTTCACTGTCGGTCCAGCCCTCCTCGTCCCAGCGTTCCTCGATCCGGGCAGCATCCTCCAGCACCGCCAGAAGCTCGCTCTTTTTTTCCGCCGTATCCGCCCGCCGGAAAAAACGGTATTTCTCCAGCTTCGCGCTGCTCGCTCCATTTTCCGCCGCTTCCCGAAGCAGTCTGTCCAAATCCCCGTCCTGTTTGATCTGATAAAGCACCTCCGCCGCCAACTCCCAGGCGGGAGCGAATGCCGGGTCCAGCCTGCGCATCCGGTAATAATCACCGATCACCGCGCCTGCGTCATGCAGCCGGGCACCGGCCTGCTGGTGCAGTGCGATCGCGGCAAAAAACTCCGGGTATCCGCTTTCGAGCGCTTCGCAGATTCGCGCGCATGCCTCGTATTTTTCCCACTGAAAAAAGATCTGTGCACGGGTATAATCCTGTCCCGGACTGTAATGGACCTTCTTCGCCGCATCCATTTCATCCAGCGCGCTCTCAAACGCAGCGTCCCGCTCTGCTCCGGACAGTGTCTCCGCCCGCTCCGCTTCCATCGCGGAAAGCATGGCGTGCGCGGCAGCGATCCGTTCCAGATCCTCCTCACGCGCCTGTTCCTCCTCCGGCAGCTGCAGACGCAGCAGCTCTGCCCAGCGCAGAAGATACGGCCTCGCCTCCTCATAACGCTTCGCGTAGTAGCAGGTCTTCCCCATCAGGTTGAAAAAATCCTTTTCCTGGTCAGCTGCTGGCGTTATGCCCTCCATCAGGGTGAGCGTCTCTCCGGCCCGGCCGCTCTGCAGATAACACCAGCCCAAATCCATCCGAGCCTTCAAATCCTCCGGGTGTCCGGCCAGACGCTTTGTCAAGCAGTGTTCCAGTCCCGCGTTGATCTGCTCTACCGTACCGGTTCCTTCCTCATCCAGCGGATAGGCCAACAGAACATTAGCACATTGCTTCGCCTCTTCATAGCGTTCCTGTTCCAGATACCACCTGGAGAGACGCTTATTCGACATATAATGCCGTCTGTTTTCCGCCCGAATCGCCTCATAGAGCGCGGCAGCCTCATCCTTCCGGCCGCTCTCCCAGAGGTATTCCGCGGCCTGGTAACGGACATTCAGACTTTGCGCATATGGCCCCGCCAGCAGTTCCTCCAGGAGCGCAGCGCTCGCCTCCGTCTCGCCCCGCTGCCGCAGCAGCCTCGCCTTCATCATGGTCAGGCCCGGATGCCGGATTCCTTTCTGCTCCGCCTGCTCCAGGGTCTGCGTCATGGCGTCATAGTTCTTTTCATTTTCCTCTCGGCCTGCCTTGGAAAACAGGAAAAACCAACCGTCCAGGTCTGCGTCATCCGGCCCCTCCAGCTGCTCAAATTCAAAATCTTCCCCCTGCTTGGCCTTGCGCGCGAGAAAATCGATGAAGTCCTTCGGAAAATCTTCGTACAATCGCTGTTTATCTCCGGTCAAATCCAGCTTCTCCCCCAGGAGGCGCCAGATCTGCGTGGGCAGATAATAATGCTCCGACAGAAATCCGATCAGTTTTTTTCGGCAGTTTTCCTCCTCCTCCAGATCCAGATATGCCGGATCCAGAAAGACCTCCCGCCAGGCCGCCTCATCCTGGCGCCCGGAAAGGGATCCGTAAAGCGCCGCAATGCGGCCCACAAAAAGTCCGGAGACAGAATCGTCCTCCGGCTGTTCTTCCTGTTCCTTCCTGAGGCTGTCCAGCGCAGTCTCGTAGGCCTCCCGCAGCGTCTTAAAGCCCTCCGGGTCATCCTCCGGATTCACCAGCCGCAGTTTCCGGCGGTAAGCGCTTCGCAGCGCGTTCTCGTCCGCTCCTGTCTCCACGTCCAGAATCGCAAACGCCTTATGCGCATCCAAATCCGTTTCCTCCCATTTTCTGCTCCCGCTGGCGGGACGCACAGCCGTCCTCTCCCCCCTGACGCTCGGAAAGGGCAAAAACAACGTTTCTGCCCTTTCCTCCTCTTCAGGTCTTCTTTCCTCAAAAATCGAATTTATCCGCAAACCAGGCGTCCAGATCCCTGATCGCCACCCGTTCCTGCTCCATGGAATCCCGGAAACGCACCGTCACGCAGCCGTCCGTCTCGGAATCGAAATCGTAGGTGATGCAGAACGGTGTTCCGATCTCATCCTGACGGCGATACCGCTTACCGATATTGCCCCGGTCGTCGAACTCACAGTTGTATTTCCTGGAAAGCTGTTCGAAGATCTTCTCCGCGCCCTCATTAAGCTTCTTGGAAAGCGGGAGTACGCCGATCTTCACGGGCGCCAGCGCAGGATGGAAATGCAGCACCGTACGCACATCGCCGCCCTCCAGCGTCTCTTCATCATAAGCCGCGCACAGGAAGGCCAGCACCACCCGGTCAGCCCCCAGAGAGGGCTCGATCACATAAGGGATGTATTTCGTCCCTTTCGTATCGTCGAAATAGCTCATATCCTGACCGGACACGTTGGCATGCTGCGTCAGGTCATAATCGGTCCTGTCTGCGATGCCCCACAGCTCGCCCCAGCCGAAGGGGAATAAGAACTCGATGTCCGTGGTCGCTTTGGAATAGAAGGAAAGCTCCTCGGGTTCGTGATCCCTGACGCGCATCTCTTCCGGCTTGATGCCCAGCGTCTGGAGCCAGTTGATGCAGAAGCTCTTCCAGTAGGCGAACCATTCCAGATCGGTATCCGGCTCACAGAAGAATTCCAGCTCCATCTGCTCAAACTCCCTGGTGCGGAAGGTAAAGTTGCCGGGCGTGATCTCATTGCGGAAGGACTTGCCGATCTGGCCGATGCCGAAGGGAACCTTCTTCCGGGAGGTGCGCTGTACGTTCTTAAAATTGACGAAAATGCCCTGTGCGGTCTCGGGCCGTAAGTAAACGGTGTTCTTCGCGTCCTCCGTCACCCCCTGAAAAGTCTTGAACATCAGATTGAACTGACGGATTTCCGTGAAATTATGTTTGCCGCAGGTGGGGCAGGGAACCTGATTGTCCTCGATGAAGCGCATCATCTCTTCCTGACTCATGCCGTCCACGGACTTCTCCAGCGTGATCCCTTTCTCGGCCGCAAAATCTTCAATCAGCTTATCCGCACGGAACCGCTCATGACACTCCTTGCAGTCCATCAGCGGATCGGAAAACCCGCCCAGATGCCCCGAGGCCACCCAGGTCTGCGGGTTCATCAAAATCGCGCAGTCCACACCCACGTTATAGGGGTTCTGCTGAATGAACTTCTGCCACCAGGCCCGTTTTACATTGTTCTTGAGCTCCACACCCAGATTGCCGTAATCCCAGGTATTGGCGAGGCCGCCGTAGATCTCGGAGCCAGGATATACAAACCCCCGCGCCTTGGCCAGGGAAACAATTTTCTCCATCGTCTTTTCCATACTCTCCTCCGTTCATTTGAATACGATAAAACTCAGCGACTGATCGTCCGTCACCGTCAGAGTCCCGTCGTCCTGCGGCGTCACATCCCCGGAATAATAGAGCACCTTATCCCAGACCTTCACGTCCACCGCTTCCCGGATCACGAGGATATGGGAATCCTCCTTCTCCAGAAGCTCCGCTTTGCCAACGGTTCCGCCGTCCTTTCCCGCGTTCGTCAGCGTGACGTTCAGGTCATATCCGGCTGCCCGCGCATCCGCTACCGTTCCGACGAACAGCGCCTGCCGGTTAAAACCGGAATACGCGGACGCGCTCTCATACTCCATCACCGCCGTCAACACGCCGTCCTCTGCCTTCGCATCCTTCAGGCGTACCAGTTCTGCGGACAACGCGGCATTATAAGTGTCGCAGGCAGTCTGAATCGTCTCCTTCAAGCCGTCCAGACTGTAGTAGCTTTCCGCGAAATCCTCCACAATCGTATGCCTGATCTCACCGTTTTTCTTCACTTCAATGGTCGTCCGACGGGGCGAAGCGTCTTCGCACCCTGTAAGCAGCGATGCCGCGCACAAGACCGCCAGCATCCATCCCAAGATCCTCTTCATCGGTTTCGCCACTCCCTCTGCCATCCTGCATCGGCCAAACAACTTCTACCATTATAACGGAGTTTCCTGCGGTTTTCAACTGTTATTTTACGCTCACGGCCCCGGTAAAGGAAGGCCCCTACAGCGTCTTCAGAATCTCCAGAGACCTGAACTGGCCCGGGAACCGCTCCCGCCTGCACTTTGTGGCGATCTGCCCCAGCTCCTTCATGGCGGAGGGGCGCAGCGTGAATGTATAGAGCCGTTCCACCGGCGTCCTTTCGATAAATTCTACCGCGTAACGGGTGGCGTCCTCATAAGAACCCTCCGGCATTCCGGCGAACTCGCCGTTTAGGACGATGAGCTTGAGCTCAAAAATACTGCGCACCAACGCCCGGTCCAGACCCGGATGCGACAGAGCGCGCAGCGACTGATACAGAAGCTTCAGGATCTCCGTCTCGTCGTTGTTCTCTCTGGTACAGTAATCGCACAATTCCAGAAAATAGATCCCGTAATAGGCGCCGATAAAATCCGTGCGCAGTTCTTCGAAATAATTCTCTACCGACGCTTCCCGGATCCCATAGGAGCTGCCCTCATAGATCCAGAAAGACCCAAAGGTAAAAGGGCCCGTGGCTGCCATGAGCCGATTTCCCGGCCGCTTCGCCCCTCTGGCAAAGGCCGTGATCTTTCCTTTCTCCTTTGTCAGGAGCACCACTCTTCTGTCATACTCCCCAACGGAATCCGCTTTGAGCACGATCCCCGTCACTTTCGTGCATTCCTGCATGATGCGTCCCTTCCTGCTGATGTATATCTTCTCCACGGGCAGGGGCCCGTTCCCGGAAAGAATCGGGAAAGGAAGCGCCCGCCGTTTCCCGTGCGCTTCCTTCGCTCTGCTCCGTTCTGTATATACCGGCCCGATAGCGCAGATAATCCTCCACCCGGCCGGTCTCCCAAAATTGCTTCCAGTAATTTGTTTCTTTCATCATAAGCCTCCCAGATCATTTGTCTCAACGATAGGGTTCGCTTATTTTGAATTTCTTATTCCACAGAAGCGTACACCGGCGACCATTTCCTTAAGGAAGCTCCTTCCCGAAGGCGGCAGGATTTTTCTTCTCCCTTTCCGACGGTATCCGGCGATTTTCAGTTTCCTTCCTGGCGATATCCGAAATTTTTCAGCATAAAATCGCTGTCCCGCCAGTCCTTTTTCACCTTCACCCAGAGCTGGAGATTGACCTGCCGCTCCAGCATATCCTCTATGTCCCGGCGTGCCTGAGAGCCGATCTTTTTGAGCATGCTGCCGCCCTTTCCGATGATGATGCCTTTATGAGAATCTTTCTCGCAGAAAATGGTGGCATCAATATTCACGATCGACTCCCCAAATTCCATCCGATCGATGGCTACCGCCACACCGTGAGGGATCTCCTCTTCCAGGCACCGCAGCGCCTTCTCCCGGATCATCTCCGCCGCGATCTGCCTCCTGGGCTGATCCGTCACCGTATCCTCGTCATAAAACGGTTCCCCGTAAGGCAAATATTTGAAAATACATTCCAGAAGCGTGTCCGTGTTGTTGCTGCGCAGGGCGCTGACCGGGACGATCTCGGCGAAATCCATCTCCTTCGCGTAGGCCTTCATCGCCTCCATCACCGCGTCCTTTTTCACCGTATCGATCTTGTTGATGACCAGGATCACCGGCTTTTTGCAGCGCTTCAGCTGCTCTAAGATATGCCGCTCCCCCGCGCCGATGAACGTGGTCGGCTCCACCAGCCAGAGCACGGCGTCCACATCCTTCAGCGTGCTCTCCGCTGTCTTCACCATATATTCTCCCAGCCGATTCTTCGCCCGGTGGATTCCCGGCGTATCCAGAAAGACGATCTGTCCCCGGCTGTCCGTATAGACGGTCTGGATTCGGTTTCGGGTCGTCTGCGGTTTGTTGGACGTGATGGCGATCTTCTGGCCGATCAGGTGATTCATCAGTGTAGATTTTCCCACGTTGGGCCGGCCCACCAGCGTCACAAAACCGGACTTGTACTGCCTATTTTCCATATCGCTCCTCATCGGTCCTCTCCCTGTGCGTCAGGGCCGTTCTCCATCCTGCTGCTCCGGGCGGTTCTCCGATGCGCCCGGCTGACCTGCCCGGTCCTCCGGCGCGCCCGTTCCGCCCGGCTGGCCTGCCCGGTTCTCCGGCACACCCGCTCCGCCCGACTGGCCTGCACGGTAATGCTCCGGCGCGCCGTTCCTGCCCGGACGGCCGCCTCTGCCGGACTGGCCGCTTCTGTATCTGTCATAGGGCACGCCGTTCAGGGTCCCCGCGGACGGCGGTCCCTGTTTCTCTCTTCTTTCTCTCGCCTTCTTCTCGCTGCGGCGGATCGTGATGAAGAGGATCGCGATCACGGCGCCGATGATGACGGCGGCCACCGCGATGATGGGCAGGGCGATGATCAGCTCGATGAAGAAATTGGCGATCCCGTTGCCCACCTTATACAGATTCTCCATGAAGCCCTGAGAAATGCGCTCCCACGGCGTCTGGGCCACATAGGGCACGTACTGCTCCACCTCGTCCACGTACAGATGCACCGTGCTGTAGTTGATCCTGTTGTCGTATGTACGCAGCTGGGATTCCATGCTGTCCAGCTGATAGCGCACATCCGTCAGCTGAGAATTGATGGCCAGGATGTCCTCGATGGTCTCGGCGTTCTCCAGCATGGAGAGCAGGCTCTCCTGCTCCGCCTGCAGGGCCCGCTTGTGGCTCTCCAGATCCACATACTGCAGCGTCACGTCCTCCACCGACTCATTCTTGCTGGTGATGTTGGACTGCTCCGCCACATCCGCCACGAAATCGTCCAGACGCTCCGCCGGGATCCGCGCCGTGATCCTGGCATTCCGGGACCGGTAATCAGAGGTATAGCTCCCGTTGTAGACGTCGCTGCTCTCCACATAGCCGCCCAGCGCCTCCACCTGGTTCTCCACGTGGGCGATCAGGGCGTCGAAATTCTTCGTCTCCACGTCCATATCCACGGTCTTGATGAGCTTGCGGCGCTGATCGTTCACCGTCTGGCCATCCTCTTCCAAAGCCGCTTCCTCTTCCGGCGATTCCACTGCTTTCATCTCATAGATGCCGCCGCCATCTTCCGCCACCGCCACGGAATCCGCGGCGGCAAACTCGTTCGTGCTCTGGCTCGCGCTCTTCGAGGACGCGCCGCAGCCGACCATGGCGAACAGGACAAACGCCAGGCAGAGCGCAGACAGCGCCGTATGCCGATACCTTCTCATTTTTCTCATCTTTTTCCTCCCTTTCCCGAACCGGACGATGCCCGACCGTTCAGGCGGCATCCGACCGGCCGTCCAGCGCGGGACCGAAAGCTCCATCCCGAAGTGCCCGTCCCATCCGCTTTCGCCGTTCCTTTGCCCGGTCCGATCAATTCTGATATAACTGTTCCAGAGTGAGGAAACGCTCTTTCTCCTCCCGGATCTTCTTTTCATTGCCCACCACGCACAGACAGCCGTCGGCCAGGAAAGCCCGCACATGCGCCGC